>JAHCJQ010000029.1 GCA_026126215.1 Alphaproteobacteria bacterium | reverse complement strand
CGTCGCCGTGGAGCCTAGCCTGCTCGGCTTCTCGGTCGGGCCCAGCCCGGAACGGGAGAAGGATACGCTGCGCAATATCCGCCGGACCGGCGAGTTCGTGATCAATACTGTTCCGGAACGGCTTGCGGCGGAGGTGCAGGCCTGTGCCGAGACCTTCGGCCCGGAGGAGAGCGAGGCGGAAGCCACCGGGTTGCAGGTGATCTCCTCCACCAGGGTCCGGCCGCCGCGCTTGCTGGCAACCCAGATACAGTTCGAATGCAGGCTTCACAGCATTACCGCCTTCGGTGCGAGCCACCTCGTTGTCGGCCGCGTACTGGTGATGCATGCGGAAAAGGGGCTGGTGTCCGAGTGCAAGATTGACGCCAGTGCTTACCGACCGCTTGGCCGCATCGGTGGACGAAGCTATTGCCGCATGGGCGAGATTTTCTCCGTCTAGTGCCGCAGTGCAGGTGCCAAAAAAAATTGCCGGCGGGAGCGGGCGGGTTCGCTTGACCGAGATCAATGGCAGGATGCCCCGGAACGCGTAGCCTTCAGCCACGTGACGACAACTACAGGGCCGCATAGGGACGCGCCTTGAGGGCGTCAGGTGGCATCTTGCGCATACTGCCGGGATACCGACTTGGTTTACCGGTATCCTGTTTGGCCGCCGGCGCCCCATGACCGTTCTTCGAGGCCTTTGCGACGGACTGAGTCTTGACGGCTCTGCCGGGATGGCGGGTTTGCGACGGCCCGCTGACGCGTGCCGATCCGTCATGTTCGGAAAGGGCGTCCGCGGGGCATGGCATTGCAGCCTCTCCCGCACAAGGCTGGCGATAACAGGAGGGTTGCTACAGGACCCTCCCCAGCCCGTTCCAGGGCAAGGCAATGGGCAGGCGGTGCCTGATCCATCTCCAAGGAGCGATCGGGGGTGTTTGCGAAACGTGGATTGCGTAAATCGGCGGGGTCACCGGGTGGAATGCCCATGGTGCGCTATTCTCCCATTAGCGAGGAGCATGAGCCATGAGAACCAGCAGAATCCTATCCCTAGTGCTTGGCAGCCTGTTGTTCATGGGAACGGCAACGGCTGCCCTCTCGCAAACGCCCGCGAAGGACCACGATGCACATCATCCGGCGGAGGGGCAAGCCGCACCGGCTGCCCCGGCTGGAACCACTACGCCTCCCGCAGCAACGCAGGGGGGTATGTCCGGCATGGGCATGATGACGCCCGAGATGGGGCAGCGTATGAGAAGCCAGGGCGGAATGCCCGGCATGATGGGCGGAATGCAGGGCCGGGGCATGCCCGAAGGCGGCATGGACCGGGGCATGGTGGGTCGGATGCCGATGATGGGCGGCATGGTGATGTGTCCGATGATGGGCGTGATGGCGTCGGACCACGGCGGCATGGGAATGCCCGGTACGATGGGTTTCCATGGCCTCCTGTTCGGCACGCCTCCCGGCAAACCGGAAGAGATGACACAGGAGCGTGTCCGTGCCCTGCTGACACAGCACCTCGCCGCGCTTGGCAACCCGCGCCTGAAAATCGGCGAGATCGGGGCCAGCGCCGAAGGAAACATCACGGCCGAGATCGTCACGGTGGATGGCTCGCTGGTCCAGAAGCTCGCCTTCAACCGCTATCCAGGTCTGGTGCGCCGCGTAGATTGATGCGGTAAATTTGCGATCCGTCGTAGCGCTTGCATGCGAGGACCTGCGGCCTTCATCATGTCCCCGGGTCAATGACAGACGGTCAAGAATTGCGAGTGCCACTTGCAAGGCAGTTTCGGATGACTGCAGGAAAACCCTCTGTCCACGCCAGTCAGGGTCATCGCCATGTGCATGACGGCACCGGCCCTCACCACGCGTCGCCAAACGGGAGCGCGATGGTCGCGGCCGGCGGATCGCCCCATGCCGGGCATGGTGGGCACGATCATGGTGCGATGGTCGCGGATTTCCGCCGCCGCTTCTGGGTGACGCTGATCCTGACGCCGCCGGTGCTTTTGCTGTCGCCAATGATCCAGCACTGGTTCGGCATCGCCGGGGCGCTGGCATTCCCGGGCGAGCGCTATGTCCTCTTCATGCTGTCCTCTCTTGCCTACGTTTATGGTGGATGGCCGTTCCTGACGGGCTTCGCCTCAGAACTGCGCAAGGGGCAGCCCGGGATGATGACCCTGATCGCGCTTGCGATCTCTTCCGCCTACTTCTTCTCTGCTTCCGTCACTTTTGGCTTTCCGGGCGAGGAGTTCTACTGGGAGCTGGTGACGCTGATCGCCATCATGCTCCTTGGCCACTGGATCGAAATGCGCTCCGTTATGGGGGCATCGCGGGCGCTGGAGGAACTGGTCAGGCTCCTCCCCGACAGTGCGACGGTAATCGGCAGCGATGGTGCGACCCAGGAAGTTGCCATATCGGCCTTGCAGCCGGGGGATCGCGTACTGGTCCGGCCAGGCGCCAAGGTACCCGTAGACGGCAGGATCATCGAGGGCTCGTCGGGCTTCAACGAGGCAATGCTGACCGGCGAGTCGCGACCGGTCTCGAAATCCGTCGGGGCAACCGCAATCGGCGGAGCAATCAACGGCGCCAATGCCGTGACGATCGAAGTAACCGCCACCGGGGACGCCACCTATCTGGCCCAGGTCATTGACCTGGTGAAGAAGGCACAGGCCACCCGATCCCGAACGCAGGATCTCGCCAACCGTGCCGCCTCGTGGCTGACCTACATCGCGCTGTCGGGCGGTTTTGCCACGCTCTTTGCCTGGTGGCTCGTGCTGGAAGTACCACTCGAATTCGCCCTCGAGCGGATGGTGACGGTGATGGTCGTCGCCTGTCCGCACGCACTGGGTCTTGCCGTTCCCCTGGTCGTCGCGGTCAGCACTTCGCTCTCGGCCGGGAACGGGCTCCTGATCCGGGACCGCGCCGCCTTCGAGCGCGCACGGAATCTTGACACCGTGGTGTTCGACAAGACAGGCACGCTGACCGAGGGCCGTTTTGGGGTCAGCGATATCGTGCTGCTCGCCGGTGGCGACGAGAACAACGAACTGGCCTATGCGGCGGCAGCGGAGAGCCAGTCCGAGCACCCCATCGCGCATGGAATCGTTGCCGAGGCGAAGGATCGCAACCTGACGGTGCCCAGGGCCAGCGAGGTGAGCAACATCACCGGCGAGGGGATCGTTGCCAAGGTCGATGGCCAGGACGTGCGCATCGTCAGCCCCGGCCACCTGGCGCGGCAGGGTGGCGCCATCGCGCATGACAGCCTCAAACGACTGGAGGGACAGGGCAAGACAGTCGTCGTTCTGGTCCGCGATGGCGCGCCGCGGGCACTCTTCGCGCTGGCCGACATCGTCCGCCCCGAATCGAAGGAAGCCGTTGCAGAACTCAAGTCTCTCGGGATCGGCTCGGTCATGCTCACGGGCGATGCCGAGGGGGTTGCGAAGTCGGTATCCGAGGAACTTGGCATCGACGAATATTTCGCCGAGGTTCTGCCTGACCAGAAGTCGCGGAAGATCGAGGAACTGCAGGCGCGCGGGCTTTCTGTTGCCATGGTCGGCGACGGCGTGAACGACGCGCCCGCCCTTGTGGTTGCCGATCTCGGTATCGCCATCGGCGCGGGCACCGACGTTGCGGTGGAGTCGGCCGACGTTGTTCTGGTCAGGAGCGACCCGCGCGACGTAGGCGCAATCCTGGGCCTTTCGCGCGCCACCTTCCGCAAGATGGTGCAGAATCTTATCTGGGCCACGGCCTACAACACCGTCGCTATTCCGATGGCGGCAGGCATCAACTTCGGGACCGGCTTCATGATGACACCCGCCGTTGCCGCCGTCTTCATGTCGGCAAGCACGGTGATCGTCGCGATCAATGCGCAGTTCCTGCGTTTCTACCGGCGGCACCAACGAAGGGCGTGAATGGGCCCTGTGTCGCGTCCGGCGTACCTGCTCGACCGGATTCCCGGCCTTTTCGCTCTTCAGCTTTCGGCACCCCGCCGCCTGGACGCCGGGTGATTGAAAATTGCGCCGCCGCCGGATGACAATTCATCAGCGGGCTTCCGCCAACAGGTCTGTTATGCTTCCACATGGCGGACCTGGTCATTTCGCGGGGGAAGCATGGCTCAATCCAACAGTCTTTTGCAGGCTGACAATCTGCTGGAAGTCGATATCCGCAACATGCCCTATCAGTTGGACTTAGGCATGGGTCCGCGGGGGAGAATCGGACTGATCGCACTCTCAGGCGACCAGACCATCGAGGCAGAGTGTCGCCGTTTATGGGCACTGCCCGGCGTTGCGCATTACGTGACCCGGATTCTGCACTACGCTTCGAATGTCAGTCTTGAGACGCTGCGCCGGATGGAAAGCGGATTGACGGACGCTGCTGCACTCCTGCTGCCGGGTTTGCGTCTGGAAGTGATCGCCTTCGGCTGCACGTCCGGCTCGCTGAGCATTGGCATACATCGCGTCCACGAACTGCTGCGGGAAGTCAAGCCCGAGGCGAAAATTACAACACCGATGGAAGCGGCGTGTCTCGCGCTGCGCCGTCTTGGTGCCGGCCGTATCGCCTTCCTCTCGCCATACAAGGATGAGATCAATCGCAGCATGCGCGGCTACCTGCTTGAGCAGGGCTTTTCGGTCCCGGCGATGGCTTCGTGGAACATTTCCGACGGCGCCATGGTCAATCGGGTTTCGCCGGGGAGCGCCGCTGAAGCAGTTCGCGAGATCGGCCGCTCGCCCGGCACCGATGCGGTTTTCGTTTCATGCACCGCACTGCGCGTTCTTGAGAATATCGACATGCTGGAGCAGGAAATCGGCAAACCCATCGTCACCAGCAACCAGGCGCTCGCCTGGCACTGTCTCAGGCTGGCAGGCGTTGCCGACACCGTGCCAGGCAGCGGTCGCCTGCTGGGACTGACGCTTGACGCGGATGCTTAGCGCAGATATCTGGCCGCCAGCTCGGGCCTGATACAGAACCGCAGAATCATCTCCTCGACGTGGCGAATGCGCTCAGCAATTCTTGCCTTCGTCAGGAGATTCTGACGCATGACGACCGAAAGCGTATGCCCATTGGAAAGGTAGTGATAGACGAGAGAAGACAGCGAGATATAGAGTTGCAAGGCGTCGATATCGCTACGAAACGCGCCAGCCTCGCGTCCTTTTCTCAGGATCTGATTGAGATCTTCGAAAAAGGGATCGTAGATCATCCTGATTTTTCGCGAGGTCTTGATGTGAACTGCCTTGTAGAGGTTCTCTGCGTTGAGGATGGAGATGATCTCGGGTGTGCGGATCAGCGATTTTGCCGTCTCGGATATAAGTCGCTTCAACGCCTCGACCGGCTCGAGGTTCGCCATGCTGACCTTGCCATGCTGGCCCCTTAGGCGTTCATACATGACTTCCAGTACGGCGACGAACAGGTCCTCCTTGCTGCCGTAGTAGTGATACAGCATGTTCTTGCTGAGATGGGTTTCCGCCACGATGTCGTCGACGCGCGCGCCGTCGTATCCTCTGCTGGCGAAGTGGCGCAACGCCGTATTCAGGATAAGTTGGCGGCTGTGTTCGGCATCGCGCCTGCGCTTCGGCCGCGCCTTATGCGCCTTTCTGGACGTTTCGCCGCGCTGGCCGGCTTTGTTCTTTTTCTGCATTCCATTCAATCCATTGCAAACACGAAACGCTTGTCCTCGGTTGCCCTAGGGCTCTGTAGGGGCTAGGGACTTTCAACGTGGAATGGACTTTCCGACCATAGATGGGTGGGGATTTTAGCCTCCGTGACTGGCCTCGTATGTGTTGTTCCGAACCAGGACGCGACGGGTCCTGGTGCCAGATCCTGATTGACTGCTGCATCCCGGACCGCGGTCAATCCGGTCCGGGCCGCCTTCTGCCGAACTTTCGCAGCCAAGCGAGGCGACGTCAAATGATCGGGTGCGGCTTCTCGTCATGAGTCATGGAGAACCTGCAGCCCGCGATTGATGTCCCGTGCCACTGTCCAGCCGCGGTAGATGAAGGCAGAGTAGATGTCGACGCAGTCGGCACCTGCCGCGAGTCTGGATTTGACGTCACCGGAACTGAAGATGCCGCCATTACTTTTTATCGAGAGACGCCCACCGGCAAGGCGCACCGCGCGCTCGAGGTTCTCCATGGCCAGCGCGGCGGTCGGCCGGCCGTGCAATGTGCCGCGGCCCGTGCCCAGCCTGGATTCCGTCACCGGCTGGCCGCCGGCAACCTTTATCCCCGCTATCCCGCCTCGTACCGCAACTTCAATCAGCTCGCCAAGCAGCGCCTCGGATGTGGCAACGTCGTTCGGAACGCGGACGGTGGCCGGCTTTCGACGCTTCTCTATCAGGGCAATCAGCTCGCCGAGCAGCTTCACCGGATTGAAATCCTCCGGCTTCACCACGTTCGGGCACATGAGGCTGATCTCTACCGCGTCCACGTATGGCTCCACGTCGAAGAAGCCTTGCGCGATCTCCTGCGCGGAAAATCCCCCAATGTTGCAGAACAGGGGAATGCGGCGGCGCTTGTCGAACTCCTTCAAACGGGCGACGGCGTAGGCACGCCCCTTCCCGGGAACGCCCATAGAATCGGCGATGCCCTCGGTCTCCTCGTAGCGCACCAGGCGGGGGAACGGGTTGCCGAAGCGCGGATCGGGCATCACGGTGCCGACAGTCAGGAAACCGAAGCCCAGCTCCGACAGGCTGTCGAGCAGTTCGCAGTTCTTGTCGAAGCCTGCGGCCAGGCCGACCGGATTGTCCAGCCGCACGCCGGCATAGCTGCAGACGAGTGGCAAATTGCCATCCTTCATTCCCGAGATAGCGGCAAGAACCTGCCAGGGCAGCTTCGGGCGCAGCACCCAATGTGCCAGCTCATGTGTCCGGTCCGGCGAGAGCCGAAACAGGAGTGGCCGCAGCAGGGCTTCGTACAGGGTCATGGTCAGATCATTTCCTTGCCGCCACCCGCGCCGATCATGTGGCGTGGGACGATCAGCCGTTCGGCAAGCTCCACCAGCAGGAACATGCCGATTCCAAGAAAGGTCAGACCGAACAGCAGGGCGAACAGCATTGGCGTGTCCATGGCCCCGTTTGCGACGATCAGCTGGTATCCGAGGCCTGCATTGCCGCCGACGAACTCTCCCACCACGGCGCCAACCACAGCGAGGGTGATCGAGATTTTCAGGCCGCCGAATATCGATGGCATGGCGTTGGGCAGCCGAACCTTGAAAAACGTATCGACGGCACTGAGCCCCATGGAGCGGGCGAGGTAGATCTTCTCCTTCTCGATCTGCGTCAGGCCCATCACCGTGTTGATGACGATCGGGAAGAAGGCGATCAGGAACGCAATCAGCACTTTGGGCAGAATCCCGAAGCCGAACCAGACGATCAGCAGCGGCGCCACGGCCACCTTCGGCATCGCCTGCGAGGCGACGAGGATGGGGTAGATGGAGCGGGAGAAGAACGGCCACATGAATATGGCCAGGGCCAGCGGTATCCCGACCGCGATGCTGAGGAGATAGCCGAGTATGATCTCGACTGCCGTTACCCAGCTTTCCTGCAGGATCAGTCCGGCATTCTGTTGCACCGACTGAAGTACGACCGTTGGCTTGGGCAGCAGGAACTCCGGAATGTCAAAGGCGAGCGTGAACAGCTCCCATATGACAAGCAGGATCAGGATCGCAAGGAGCGGATAGAAGACGACACTGAACTTTTCGCGCCGCTCAAAGCTGCGCCGGGCGCGTTCGACCGCTGCTTCGACGTCTTCACTCATGATGCCCTCTTCTCGTTGTCAGGCTAGGGTGACTCTCGCAGCACGCCCCGTGCAAGGAACATCTCGAGGATCTCCCGCGTATAGCGCGTGAAGTTGGGACTGTCCCGGTCGATCAGGCGGCGGGGGCGGGGCAGGTCGATCTCTATGGCCCGGTCGATCTTGCCCGGCCGCGGCGTCATCACGATCACGCGGTCAGAGAGAAATACCGCTTCGGCCACGCTATGGGTGATCAGCAGGACGGATATTTCGCGCTCGCGGCAGATTTTCTGCATGTCCAGGATCATCTGGTCGCGCGTCAGCGCATCGAGCGCACCGAAAGGCTCATCCATCAGCAGATGCTTCGGTTCGTGCACCAGGGCACGGCAGATCGAGACGCGCTGTCGCATGCCGCCGGACAGCTCGTGCGGATACTTGTCCTCAAAACCTTCCAGGCCGACCGACTTGAGCAGTGCGCGCGCGCGCCTGTCGGCCTCACCCTTCTCGATCCGGTGCGCTTCGGCCTGGAGGAGAACGTTTCCCAGGGCGGTGCGCCATTCCAGGAGGACGTGGCTCTGGAAAACAATGCCGATATCGGTGCGCGGCGCCGTGATCGCCTTGCCTGCCGCGGTCACGCTACCCGATGAAGGCGAGGAGAGGCCTGCTGCGATCATCAACAGCGTACTCTTGCCGCAGCCGCTGGGCCCCACGATGGAGAGAAACTCCCCAGGGCGCTGTCTTATGGTCACGTCGTCCAGGGCACGCACCGTGCCGGTGGGCGTGCTGTAAACCTTGGTGATGCGATCAATATCGAGATAGACCGCACCAGCATTCCCGGTCGCGGTTGGTGCCTGGGTCATCCTTCACTCCGAGAAACCGCCACTTCGACCGCTCCGCCTGCAACGAATCGCAGGCGGAGCAGTCATTACCTTCCGTTCAATGGTCAGTTCTGCGGCGGAACGAAGGAAGCATCGCCCGGCACGAACTCGTTGGTGTAAAGCTGCGTCGTGTTGACGTCCGCAGTCATGCCACCAAACTGTTTCGCTACCTTGACCGTGGCGCTCCAGTCGTCCTCGGACATCCAGCCCAGCGGCTTCTTGGCCGTGTTCGGCGTCACCCAATTGGTCCAGGAGATTTCCATCTCGCGGTTGGTGATCGCCGGCGTCAGGTTGGGCTGATACTTCTTCAGGATTTCAATCGCCTCCTGCGGGTTCGCGCGGCCATAGAGGAAGCCGCGCAGACTTGCCGCGACGAACGTCTTGATGAGGGCGGGATCTGACTTGATCAGATCGTTGTGGGCGATGATGCCATTGGATACGGTGGTCACGCCACAATCGGCATACCAGAGAATCTGTGCGTTCTCCTTGGCTCGCACCTCAAGGCCTGGCACCATGCCTTGGGCGAATCCGGCCACGGCGTCGACCTGACCGGCCATCATGGATGCGATATAGCCCGCGGGGTCTATGTTGACGATCTTGATCTTGCTGTTATCGAGCTTGCATCCCCCGACATAGGCCGGCCATTGCTGGAACTGCGCCGCGCCGGTTGCGATGCCGATGGTCTTGCCTTCGAGCTGCTTCGCCGTGGTGATGCCGGACTTCTGGAGCGCGATCACCGCGGTGGGATTGCGCCGGAAGACACCGGCGACCATCTTGATATCCATGCCCCGGCCCACGGCGCTGGTAACTACATATCCATCCGAAAAGCCGAAGTCGGCAACCTTGCTGGCGATGAGCTGCGCCGTGCTGCCGGAACCCTTGCCCGGCTCGATGGATACATCGAGGCCGGCGCTCTTGTAGAACCCCTTCTCCTTTGCGATGACGAAACCGCTGTTCGGCCCGTTATGGATCCAGTCAAGAAGCATCTTGACCGGACGATCCGCCGCTTCGGCCGGCAGCGTGACCATTGTAGCCACGCCGGCAGCAGCCGAGAACAGGGCTGCCGCGACGAGATTTATGCCACGCCGGCTGTGCTGGGTGTGTCGTTTCATGTCGCGAGTTCCTTTCGTTTCAGGTGCGCTTTGCTCGGCAGGTTCCGGACCATTCCTTCGCCTGCTCCTCTGTTCTGAAGTCAACTACGCTTCTTACTGACTTGTCAGTCTGTATTGGTGCGGCATTTGCCTGCGGTCGATGTCTAGTCCGTTTCCGACAAATGCGACGCGCGACGCTGGAAGAGCTGATCATCAGCGTAACCCATCGTATCAGGGCGACCCCGGCCCAGCATCACCTGGAAATACACGCGCTCCAGGCTGTTGTTCTCGTAGCCATGTATCACTCCCGGAGGGCAGGAAATGCAATCCCACTTGCCAAGCCGCTTGGTGATGCGACGACCCTCCTCATCCTCGACGAAGACATCGAGCAGCCCGTCCAGCACGAAAAAGACCTCCTCGACCTCATGAGTATGCGCTGCATTGCCTTGGCCTGGCTCGACATACATGATCGATAGAGTGAGGTTGCGCGCCGGTATCACCGTGGGATCCTTGTGCTTGCCCGACCCTCCGGCTCCGATGAACCGGTGCTGCGCGCGCTTGAAGCCCTCGATCTTTGCATCCTCAAAGGCAGCCCAGTCGGCGCGCTTGTTCCGGAATTCGCCGACATGGGTGGCCATGATTTCCTCCAGTGACGCCCCTTCCAGTTCGGGAGGGCGCTTGTGACGTGCTATACCCATCAGGATCTCCTTTTCACCATGCTACTTTCGTGATCGGGATCTGCTTGCGCTCTCCAGCGACTGCACGGCCGCATCCCGGAATCTGCGGTCGACATAGTTCTCCGCTGGCGGCGCGGCGCCCTGCCACTGCCCCTCGACCGCGGCACGCAGCCTGAGCACGTTTGCGAGGCCGATCATGTCGATCTCTGCGTCGTGGGCCAGCCCGCCCGGAGTGGCTGCCATGGCGAAGCCTTCCGCGGCGATGTCGGGTGCCAGGCGGAGGCGTTCTGCCAGAATGTCGATCGACGTACCGTGGTTTTCGCTTGCCAGGGCCCAGCGCAGGCCACGAATGTAGGCACGGCAATAGGCGGTAAGAACGTCGGCGTTTCGATCCGCCCAGGCACGCAGCACGAAGCCGGCCGTCGAGAGATATGGGCCGATTTCGTCAATCGCCTCGCAGGCGATGCGAAGGCCGGCACGCTCTGCCTGTATGCGAAATGGCAGGTTCATGATCGAGGCGCGGGCCAGCCGGTCCGAGAGCATCCGCTTGAGACGGAACGGCGTCGCTCCCACAGGCTCCGCCACATAGTCGCCCCGCTTGAGGCCATGCAGCTCCAGAATTCGGTAGAGTACGAGAGCAAAGGCCGTGTTTGGAGCGTCAACGAGCACGGTTTGGCCGCGCAGATCCTCGAAGCCGCCGATATCGGGCTGAAAGACAAGCGCGTTGAAGCCGCTGTCGCCGCCGAGGATAACCGCAACGTCGACCTTGGCCAGTTCGACCATGGCGATGGCGTTGTCGACGGCGGTATGCGCAATGTCGTAGTCGCCCGCGGCCAGGCCCTTTCGCAGAACGCCGGAGTCGGGGGTGAAGCTGAGGTCGATATCCAGGCCTTCATCTGCAAAGTAGCCTTGGGCCTGGGCGGCGAATATCGGCAGGTTCTGCACACCCTCGAAGACGATCAGTTTCAGCTTCTGCATGAGCTAGCCCTCGCGCGGTCCGCGCTTCGCCGCCTGGATCATCCGCCAAACCCTTGGCGGAGTGAGCGGCAGCTCCAGCGGCTCCACGCCGAGGCTTGACAGGGCGTTGGCCACCGCATTGGCGATCACCCCGCCGACCGGGATCGTTCCGCCCTCACCCGCGCCCTTGGCTCCCAGGGGATTGAAAGGCGATGGACGCAGGCCGATCGCGGTGGAACGGATGTTCGGATAGTCGGTTGCCAGCGGCATCAGATAATCGGCGAACGACGCACTCAGCATCTGGCCGTTCTCGTCGTAGACGAGATGCTCGAGCAGAGTGCCGCCCAGCCCCTGCACGATGGCGCCAATCGACTGCCCATGCAGGGTCAGCGGATTGATGATCCGGCCGGCATCCTCGACCGTCACGTAGTCCACGACCGCGACATGCCCGGTCCCCGGATCGACCGCGACATGCGCCACATGGGTGCCATAGGCATAGGTATGACGGTGGTTGGCGAAGGTTTCCTCGGCCGTTATGCCCTGATCGGACACGTCGGCAAAGGCGAGGCTGCGGCCGTCGCTGGCAATCAGCCTTCCCCGTGATACTTCGACCTCCTCCGGCGCGCAGTTGAAGCGCATGGCCGCCGCGGCTCGGAGCTTCTGCTTTATCTCTTCCGCCGTAAGCAGGATCGCGGACCCGCCCATCACCGTGGAGCGGGAATGATAGGAGCCCCATCCTTCCTTCACATACGTGGTCGACCCCAGAAATACCTGCACCTGATCATAAGGAACATCCAGGGCATCGGCAGCGATCTGCCCGAGTATCGTTTCCGCCCCCTGACCTACGCCGGAGGAGCCGACATAAACAGAGGCTCTTCCATCGCGCTCGATCACAATTCGCGAGGATTCGCGAGGACCGGCCGCACCTCCCTCGATGAAGCACGTCGCTGCGACGCCATGGTAGCGGCCATCGATCAGCTTTCCCTGGAGCTTCAGCTTCTCGCTCCAGCCGGCGTCGGAAAGGCAACGGTCCAGGACCAGCTCGTAAGCGCCGCTATCGAGCGCGGTCGGGTTGTTCTGTGGCGCGGTGCTCGGCATCGGATAGGGCATTTCGGATTCCGGCACGAGATTGCGGCGGCGGAATTCGACCATGTCTATTCCGAGATCCTTCGCGGCGAGGTGGAAGAGGCGCTCGCGGAAGAAATCCGCCTCGTAGCGTCCGGGGCCGCGATAGGTGCCACAGGGCGACTTGTTGGAGAGCTGCATCGCGACATGGATGCCGACATTCTCCACTTTGTACGGGCCGGAGATGAACTGGCCGGAGTTGCGCGGCGTGATCACCACCGATGTGCGCATGTAGGCGCCGATGTTCGCCCAGATTTCACCACGTATGCCAAGGACCCGGCCGTCGTTGCTGCAGGCGATTTCCAGCTCTGCCTCGATGTCGCGCGCATGGCTGATGGCCAGAAGATGCTCGCGGCGATCCTCGCTCCACTTCACCGGGCGGCGAAGCAGCCGGGCGGCGAAGGGAACCAGGAAATCCTCCGGGAAGAACTCGCCCTTCACGCCATAGCTTCCGCCCGCATCTCCCTCGATCATGTCGACGGATTCTTCCCGCAGCTCCAGCATGCCAGCCAGAATGCGGCGATTGGCGAAGGGCACCTTGGAAGCGCCCCAGACCGTCATGTGGCCCCGATCGGCATCCCATTCTGCGAGCGAACCACGCAGTTCCATCGTGACGCCGGTGTGACGATGCACATACATGCGCTCGCGTCGCGTATAGGCGGCAGCCGCGAAGGCCGCGTCCACGTCGCCTTTGCTGATGTCGAAGTAGTGCCCCTTGTTGGAACCGCTCGTTTCCACCAGAAGCGACTGGTCGCGGCGGGAATCGTCAAGGCTGACCACGGGCATCAGCGTGTCGATATCAGCCCTGATCAGTTCCAGGGCATCCTCGGCGATCGCCGGGCTTTCGGCCACGACCATGGCGATCGGCTCGCCGACATAACGCACCTTGTGATGGGCAATGACCGGCTGCAGGAACGGCTGGTATTCCGGTAACGGAAACAGTCTGACCGGGATGGTGGGGACGGTCCGGCCGATTTCGGCGGCGGTGATCACTGCATGGACGCCCGGCAACTTCCGGGCGGCCTCGGTGTCCAGGGAACGGATGACGCCATGCGGCAGGCTGCTGCGGAATATGGCAGCATGAAGCTGGCCCGGCAGCGAGATATCATCGATGTAGCGCCCTTTGCCGCGGAGCAGGCGCAGATCCTCGACGCGGCCGATCGCCTGGCCGATGGCAGGCGTCTCGTTCGATGGAGCCGTGGCGAGCACCTTCATGCGGGCTTTCCCCGGCGGCCATCCGCATAGGCCGCGCGCGCATCGAGTATGGCCTCGATGATCGGCAAGTACCCCGTGCAGCGGCAGATGTTTCCGGACAGTACATGCCGGATGCGCTCTTCATCGGCATCGGGTTCATGGGTCAGCAGCGCGTGAGCGGTGGTCAGGATTCCGGGGGTGCAGAACCCGCATTGAAGGGCGTGATGCTTGCGGAAGGCCGCCTGCAGGGGCGAGAGATCTTCGCCTTCCGACAGCCCCTCGACCGTCGTTACATGGCTGCCTTCGGCCTGGACCGCCAGCATCAGGCAGGAGCGCACCGCCTCGCCATCGACGATGACGGTGCACGCGCCACAGACGCCGTGCTCGCAACCGACATGGGTTCCGGTCTGGCCGAGATGGTGGCGCAGGCAGTCGGCGAGGGTGGTTCGTGCCTCCCCGCTGAATTCTACCGTCTTGCCGTTAAGGGTGAACTGCAGGGCCATTCTCCCCCTCCTCCTGCCGATGCTCCGCGCGCAGCATCACGCGCTCGAACAATGTGGCCACCAGGGCTCTGCGATACTCTGCGTCGGCATGCAGATCATTCATCGGATCGACCGATGCCGCGGCCAGTTTCGCCGCCGAGGAGATCAGGGCTTCGCCGATCTTCCGGCCTTCCAGTTCCGCCTCGACCGCATGCAGGCGAAGCGGCGTCTCGCCTGCCCCGATCGCCCCGACGCGCACGCCATGCGCACGGCCCTCCGCATCGCGGCCGTAGTGAACCGCAACGCCTGCGAGCGCGAAGTCGCCGCGCCGCAATGCGAACTCCTCGAAGGCCCAGCGGCGCCCCGGCGGCCACGGCGGCAGGGTCAGCCCGACGAGAAGCTCGTCTTCGGCCAGAACCGTCTGCAGGGGTCCTTCGAAAAAGTCCTCCGACTTGACGTCACGAATGCCCGCCGGCCCGGCGACATGCATAATGGCATCGCATGCCACCGCCACGCCGGGCATCTCCGCAGCCGGGTCGGCATGGGCGAGGCTACCTCCCACCGTTCCGCGGTTGCGAACCTGATAATGCGCGACATGGTCGGTCATTGCCGCGAGCAGAGGCTGGGCACGGCGCAACGCGGCATCGCGCTCGATCTCGCACCAGCGGACGCGCGCGCCCAGCCGGGTTCCGACGGGCGTGATCTCAGTTCCCCGCAGATCCTCAAGCCTGCCGATATCCACGAGCAGGGGCGGCGCTGCCAGGCGGAAGGCGAGAACCGGCATCAGGCTTTGTCCACCGGCAATGATCTTGGCGCCCTCGGTTCCCTGGAGCAGCTCAATCGCCTCCGCCACACTGGCGGGCCGCGCATACTCTAGTCGGGATAGCTTCATCCTGGTCCTACTCGCTCAGGCAGGGATCAAGGGCAACAGCAGATGGGAATCGTGTTCGGGTCCGCAATGAATGCTGCAAAGGCTGTCGAACTCCGCGCGCGGCCGGTCCGCCTCGCTGTCATGCAGGATTCTTCCAGGGACGTTCCGTGCCTCGAAATCGCGCCCCTGGATCGTCAGCACCAGGCGATATCCGGGCGGACAGACGATGCTGGTCGGCCAGATCTCCACATCCAGCGCATAAACCTCGTTCGGCGCAAGTTTCTGGATCTCGTCGTGGCTGTGATATGGCCGGTAAGGCAAGCTCATGACGGGATCCTGCTTGCGATGGGAGGCGCGCAGCCAGCCACGTGCGACCGGACTCAGATCGCTCGCACCGGTAAACACCACCTCCTCGCCTTTTGGATCGAACAGCCGCAAAGTGGCAAACACGTCCAGGTCGGTCGTGCTTGAACTCGCCCACAGGCGCAGCTTTGCCGGCCCGGTGAACTCCGTTTCCTGCTCAAACGGCGCCGTGCTGAAACTTACGCCCTCGCCAAGAGAGCGATAGCTCAACCTCGCATACCTGGCCGGCGCGGTCATACGCAAGCTCTTGTCTTCCGCGTCGAGATAAATGCTTGTCCATTTCGTGCGCGAGAGAGGCCATTCCGCTTCATCGCGAAAGGCGCCGCCATCGGGCCGGCGCACGAACAGGCGAACCGGCGCCTCGTTGGCCCAGCCGTTGTCCTCGCCTTTCAAGAAGTAAGCGAAGAATCTCTTCTGACGCTCGATGAACTGCGGCAGGTAGAAGCTCTCGAAATGCGTTCCAACGTGTAGCTGAAGCCATTTCCGCTTCGATCCGGCGCGCATGTATCCTTCGATGTTTCCGCGCAGATGCAAGCCGGCGCCACCCCAATTGCCCGCCGAGAGCAGCGGCACCTCGATGCGCGGCAGGTTTGGGGAGCGCGTCCTGTACCACGCATCGTCGAGCGGGTGCTCGAGAAGGTCGCGGGGGTGATCGGCGCGATTACCCGCCAGAATACCGGTGCTTAGAGGTTCACCCGTGTTCGGCTTGCCGGTGTCGCGTTCCCGATAGTGCGTCCCGGCATTGCCGTTCTGATTGGGCAGTACCTGTCGCGGGTACCAGGCCGTTGGAAACAGATGGCTGAAGATGCCGCCGTGGTGACTCCAGTCCCGATACAAATCGGAGCCCCCCTCCCACACGCATACTGCGCAAAGATGCGGCGGCCGGAGCGATGCAACCTGCCACTGCTTTATGGCGTAGTAGGAAATGCCGATGGTGCCAACTTTCCCACTCGACCAGGGCTGCGCTGCGGCCCATTCGATGGCGTCGTAGAAATCCTGGGTTTCACGCGGCGAGAACGGGTCGAGATAACCTGGCGACTTGCCACTGCCACGAGAATCCACGGCAACGACCACAAACCCTTCAGGCACCCATCTTTCCGGGTCCACCAGTTCCCATCGCAAATGCTGGCCGGTGCTGCCGTCCGTATCGATGGCGGGATGTATCTTTTTCAGAGTATCCCATTGCAGCCTGTATCCATCGGCGAAATGTACATCCTTTCCGTAGATGCCCATTGCCATCAGCACCGGATAGCGACCTGGCTCCCTTGGCCGATAGACGTTGGCACGCAGGATGGAGCCATCCCCGGCTTCGAGCGGGACATCCTTCTCGAAAATCATCGCTGCGCTACCACGCCCCTTTGCCGTCCCTCGGAACCGACAGTCGCCCTATGCGCCGTGGCGGCCTGCCATTCGGCGGCGCCTAGTCGCTAATTGACCGTCTAGTCAGTTTAGTGAAGCGGCGTCCGCCTGGCAAACGATTGTGACTCGCTATAGCGCTTTCAGTATGCGCTCCCGAGTGAGCGGCAGGTGGCGGAGTCTCGTCCCAAGCGCCCGGCTTGCGGCGTTGCATGCGGCGGCGGTCGCTGGACCTTGCGAGACCTCGCCCACGCCCATTGGCTCGCCCGCTCCCTCCCCGACCGGAGCTACCAGCTCGGTGACTATCTCGGGCACTTCGGAAAAGTGCAGGATCGGATAACTGTCCCAGTCAAGGCTGGCGAAGGCGCCCTCGTCGCTGTGCACCGCTTCCTTCAGACACCAGCTAAGCGATTGCACGATGCCGCCATCGATCTGGTTACGCGCGCCGTCCGGATTTATCACGATCCCCGCGTCCACAGCGCACCAGACGCGTCTTACCTTCACTGTTTCCGCAAGCTCGATCTCCGCGACGACCGCGCAGTATGCCGCGCGATTCTTGTAGCGCGCCAGTGCCAGCCCTTGCGCCATTCCGTTTCCGGTCTCGGCGTCGGGCCGCCAGCCCGCCATCTCCGACACCCGCTTCAGGACGTTGATCGCGCGTGGGTCCGTCAGATGGCGCAAGCGAAAGTCCAGCGGATCGCAACCGGCGGCATGAGCCAGTTCATCGATGAAGCATTCGATGGCGAAGACGTTGGGGTGAGCGCCCAGCGCCCGCAGCGAGGACGTGCGCAGTGGCAGCTGGGTGAGCTGGTGGTGGCGCACCGCTACAGCCGGCAGGTCGTAGAGCGGTATCACGTTGCGCAGCGCGCCTGCGCCGACGGCCTCGGGCACGTCCACGACCGATCTGGATGCGAATTGCGGGTCGCAGGCGGCAGCCGCCGCAAGGTTGATGTCGCCACCTGCCCCAGGCCGGCTGGTATGGGTGCCGCTCCAGACTGTCGCTTGCCAGCCGGTCATGCGGCCTTCGCCATCGAGCCCCGCCTTCAGTTCGATCGCCATGGCGCTGCCGCAGATTGCGGACATCTCGTCGCCCCGGCTCCACAGCACGCGCACGGGCCGGCCGGGCACGGCCATTGCCAGCATCCCGGCTTCGAGGGCCGCGTCGTCGGCACCATTGTGCCCATAACAGCCGGCGCTGGGACGGTGTTCCAGTACGATCCGGTCTTGCGGAAGCGCGAGGACGCGCGCCATCTGCGCGCGCAGGAGGAACAGGCCCTGGCTATGGCTCCAGACATGCAGGTGGTCATCCGCCATCCGCGCCACGGCGCAGCTTGTCGCAATGGATGCGTGGAGCAGAAAGCCGCGGCTGTAAGTGGCGGTCAGGGTGCTCCCGACTTCGGACGCGACAACCGGATCGTCGCGCTGTAGCCGCGCTGGCTGTTGCTGGAGCCAGGGGACGATGTCCTCTGGGATGTCGATTGCTGGCGCGCGCCAGCTGACTTTCGCTGCGAGGAAGTCTGCCGCCTGGCGCGCAACGGTCTCGTTCCCGGCGAGGACGGCGAGAAAATTCTGCCGCTGCAGCAGTCTGCAGCTATCGCCGAATCTTTTCTGGAATGTCGCCGTTGGCACTGAATCGAGCGTTGCGCCCGGGCCAGGTGGATGCACCACACGCCCATGCAGCATGCCCGCCAGGGTGAGATCCTGCAGGAAGCCGCCCCCGGCCAGGATGCCCGGCAGATCGCGACGCGGCAGCGAGCGGCCGACCAGTCGGTATGAAGCGGCTTGCTTGAGTTCTGCGCCCGAGCGCAGATCCTGCCGCCAGTCGATACAGACGCTCAGTGACCACAGGTCATGCCCGGTTGCGTTCCCGTCGAGCAGAACTTCTCCCTGTTGCAGATTGAGCTGCGACGGCTCTCGGTTCAGCAGCCGTGCGGCAGCAGCCAAAGCGGCCTCCCGCAGGCGCGCCGCGGCAACCCGAATCGCCATCCCGCCACTCTCCACCGACTGGCTGCTCGCGGTCAGCCACTCGTCCGGCCCGCGGCGGGTCGAAGGTGGTGGAAGGTCAAAGCGGTCTGGATCAAGCGCGAGTTCCTCGGCCGCGATTTGCACCAGCGCCGTATGAATGCCCTGCCCGAGTTCCACCTTGCCGCTCCGCAGCATCACACGTCCGGGAACTTCGAGGCTCAGCCAGTCGGAAAGCCGCGGATTATCCTGCAGGCTCCTGGTCAGCCAGGCCGGCATCAGCGTGGCCGGTCGAGCCACGCCTTCGCCGTGGCGGCCACCGCCGCCAGGATGCGCGGATGCGCACCGCAGCGACAGAGATGGGGATCCAGGGTACGGGCAATCTCTGCTCGGCTGGGCTCGCCCTTCAGGCCTCGCAACCATGCGTAGGAAGTGATCAGGATCCCGCCAAGGCAATATCCGCATTGCGCCGCCTGATACGCGATGAAGGACTCGACCAGGAGCCGCCCCAGGGCATCCTCCGCGAGCGATTCAGGTGTACGAATCATGCACCCCGTCTGGTCGGCGGCGACCAGCCGACAGGCATGCCGAGGCTGGTCATCCACCAGCACCATGCAGGCACCGCACTGCTCCAGCCCGCAGCCGAAGCGGCTGGCCGTGAGGCCAAGGTTGTTGCGCAAGGCCTCGAGCAGGGTTGCATCCTTGGGAAGGCTTATGTCGGCCGCGCGCCCATTGACATGCAGGCTAACCGGCTCCTCTGGCGCCGGGGCGGGAGGCGGGACCGGGTCGAGCATCATCCTGATGCAACCCGCGATGCCGCGACGCCCAGATTTTCCAGATGGCGTGCCACCCGAAGTGCGTGATCCTCCCGCCAGGGCGCCGCGATCACCTGCACGCCGATTGGCATCGGCGCCGCCTTTGCGTAGGGCGTCGCCACCACCGGCAGGCCAAGGAACGAGATCGGCTGTGCGAACATGCCGATCGTGGATTTGACGGGCAGTTCGACGCCGTCGATCACCATGATCTCCTCTCCGAACCTTGGCGCCACACAGGGCGTGGCCGGCGCGAGGATCACATCCACGTCACGGAACAGTTCCCGTACCCTCGCCCGATACCAGCGGCGGAAGCGGCTGGCCTGCACATACCATTCAGCCGGCAGCAGCGCGCCGGCGAGGAGGCGGTCACGGGTTTCCGGGTTGATCTCATCGGCGCGATGCCGGAGCCGCTCGCGATGCAGATTGGCGCCTTCGACGGCGGTCATGACATAGGCTGCCGCGCGCGCCCGCCTTGCCTCGGGCAGGGTGATAGTTCGGCTGGTGCCCAATGCCGCGGCGAATGCCTCCACGGCCTCATGGGCCAGCGGCTCGCCACCCTTGGCGAAGTAATCGCCGGCGACCGCGATGCGCAGGCCATCCGCGCCCTGTTCAAGGCCGGGTAGTGCAGGTTCCGGTGCGCGCTGGGCGCAGACCGGATCGTCGGCATCGGGTCCCTGCATGGCATCGTAGGCGAGCGCCAGATCGCGCGCGCTGCGCGCCATCGGACCAAGATGATCGAGGCTGGATACGAACGGAAAACTGCGGTTGCGCGGCAGCCGGCCAAAGGTCGGCTTCAAGCCGAACAGGCCACAGAAAGAAGAGGGCACGCGAATCGAACCGTTGGTGTCCGACCCCAGGCTGAGCGGTACCATGCCGCTGGCGACCGCGACACCGGAGCCGCTCGACGAGCCGCCGGCGCCCCGCGATGGATCGTGCGGGTTGCGGGCATGTCCGTAGTGGATGTTCTCGCCGATGAAGTCATAGGCGTACTCGCTCATGTTCAGCGCGCCAACCAGGACGGCGCCGGCGGCCTCCAGCCGCTGGATCAGCGGCTGGTCCGCGCCGGAGGGCTCTCGGTCACGGTTTATCCTCGAGCCGGCGGTGGTTACCCGGCCGGCAATGTCATAGAGATCCTTCACGGCAAAGGGCACGCCGGCCAGCGGGCCCGGCTCACGGCCCTCCTTGATCGCGTCATCCAGTCGAGCCGCCGTGGCGCGGGCGCGCTCCGCCATCAGATCGGTGAAACCATTGAGCCGCCCGTCCAGTTGGGCGATGCGGGCAAGTGCGATTTCGACCGCTTCCGCAGCCCTCAGGCGGCCGGCCTTGACCGCGGTAGCGATATCGGAAACGGTGCTGGTATGGTCGATCATGGAACGTACACCGAGGCAATCTCCACCTCGTCGTCGACGGGATAATCGAGAAACAGCCGCGCCATGGGAACAATGCGCCTGATGTTGGCGAGAACGCCGGGCATCTGCTCGGGCGTGATCACAAGGCCGGACAGTGCCGCATTCTGCCTGACGAAGACCTCGACATCGAAATCGTCAACGTTCATTGGATCTCTCCCCTGACGGCCTGTCGAAGACTGCCTTCCCTTTGCCGGAAACGCTCTCCCCTTTGCGGGCGGCGGGCCCTGGCAGTTCGTTCATCGTGCGCGCGGGATACAGGATGAGTGCCCCGGACATCGAACGGATAGAGGATGATTTCCCCGCTCGCCCAGACAGGTAGCGGGTAGCGGGCGAAAGGTCAATAATTGACTAATTGGTCAATTGTCCGATCTAGTATGAAGCTTGTGTGCTGGCCGGCATCCGCGGGACTAAAGGAATATCTCCATGGCCAACCATCAGCCGATCGCGGCGGAGCCGCCAATTCCCGAGGAACTGTGGGACCTGATGGCAAGGATCGGGCCCCGCTGGGGTTCGGATGTCGGCGGGAATGTGCGCCGCATGGTCGAGGCCTATAGTGAGGTTCTGAAAGCCTCGCCCAAGGATGGCGTGGCGGTCACCCGCGATGTCGCCTATGGCCCGCATCCCCGGCAGCATTTCGACGTCTTCCAGCCGGAAGGGACCGGGCCGGGTCCGCATCCAGCTTTGCTGTTCGTGCATGGCGGCGCCTTCGTGGAAGGCCATCGCAACCGCACGGACGAGATTTACTCGAACGTGCTTTACTTCTTCGCCAGGCGAGGCGTTGTCGGCGTCAATATCGGCTATCGACTGGCGGACGATTCTTCCTATCCCGCGGCCAGCAGCGATATCGCCAGTGTCGTCGACTGGGTCAGGGAGAATGCGGCGGAGTGGCGCATCGATGCGGCGCGTATATATCTCATGGGTCATTCCGCCGGAGGCGCCCATGCCGCCAGTTATGCCTATGACCGGCGCATTCACGGCGACGCCGGTCATGGGCTGGCCGGACTGGTCATCGTCAGCGGCCGCGTGCGTGCCGACAATCTGCCGGAGAATCCGAATGCCCGAAAGGTGGAAGCCTACTACGGAACCGATCCCGGCCGGCTGGACGATTGTTCGCCGGTGTCCCACGTCGATGCCGACAGCCCCCGGACCTTCATCGCTTTCTCCGAGTTCGAGAATCCGCTGATCGACGTGTATTGTCTCGAGCTGGCCTACCGTCTGGCCAAGGCCAGACGGAAGGCGCCACCTGTCTATTTTCTAAAGCGGCACAACCACACTTCGGCCATCGCGCATTTCAATACTTCGGAGACCGCTCTGGGAGAGGCGATCCTCGAGTTCATTCACGGACGGTAGGGGGTCGCCATACGTCTGGTGGGCGCCTGATCAGGCCCCCGGGCGGATGCCGATGAACTTGATCTGCGTCATTTCCTCGATTGCGTATTTCACGCCTTCGCGTCCCACGCCACTCTGCTTCACGCCGCCAAAAGGGTACATGTCGAGGCGAAAGCGGCTGGCTTCGTTGACCCATAGTGAGCCGACCTCGAAATCATCGGCAAATCGCAGGGCCGTGGCCAGGCTGCCGGTGAACACGGCGCCCTGCAGGCCGAAGGGCGAATCGTTCGCGAGGGCAATTGCTTCATCGGCCGTATCGAATGGCACCAGGACGGCAACAGGCCCGAAGACCTCTTCCCGCCAGAGTCGGGCCTCCCTGGACAACTCTCCGAGAATGGCGGGCGATATCATGGCCCCCTGGCGCTTCGGCTCCAGAAGCGCCACTGCGCCTCTCTGTTTCGCATCCGCGATCATCTCCATAACCCGATCCGCTGCCTGACCGGAAACCATGGTGGCGAGATCGGTGCCCGGATCTTCCGCCGGGCCAACCTTCAGCGCCGCGGCAGCAGCAACGAACCTCCGACAGAATTCTTCGAATACCTGCTTCTGCACCAGCACGCGCTGCGCGGAAATGCATTGCTGGCCGCTCGCTTCGAAGGCAGCGGCGGCGATCTTCCTCGCCGCCGCCTCAAGATCGGCGTCGGCCATGACAATGTTCGCTGCGTTCGATCCGAGTTCGGCAAGGAACTTCTTGGCGCCCGCCGCACGTGCCAGCGATTCACCCGCATTCGTGCCGCCGGTGAACGAGACGGCTCGCACCAGGGGATGGCTTGCGAGTGCAAGCGCGGTCTCGCGATCTCCGGTTACCACTGAAAACAGCCCCTCGGGCCAGCCGCTGTCATGAAACAGCTCGGCAAGCCGCAACGCCGTCCGCGTGCCGGCCGGCGCCGGCTTGACGACGACCGTATTGCCGGCGGCGATGGCCGGGGCCAGTTTCTGGACCAGAAGGTTGATCGGCGCGTTGAAGGGAGTTATGGCGCCGACGACACCATAGGGCAGACGCCGCGTCATTCCGATCAGCCCGCTGCCGGCCGGCGTCGCGTCGAGCGGAAGCACCTCGCCGGCAATCTGCGATGCGCTCGCTGCACAGGCTTCAAGGAGCTCCACGCCACGCTGCACCTCGAAGCGACAGGCCCTGATGGGCTTTCCCACATCCTCGACGATAATCGCCGCCAGTGCTTCCGCCTGGCTTCTCACGGCATCTGCGGCGAGCCGCAGCCAGCGGACGCGTTCGTGCAAGGCCTTCTTGCGAATTGCAGGAAAGGCATCGTGCGCAGCCGAGACGGCTCGCTCGACACCGGCCGCGCCGGCCTCCGCGATCCGCCCGGTCACGCGCCCGTCGCGTGGACGCACCAGATCGAAATGGCTCGCCGACTTCTGGCCGCCGCTTCCCGGATAGTAGGACTGAATGATGTCGACCATGCCGCCGCCGGATTCAGTGAATCTGATCTGTATCTGGAGTATATTATAACTGACTAGACAGTCTATACTAACAGGCCGACGCCCATTGTGGCGATACCGTTGGAGGGCGCCTTCGGACCGGAGACTCCTGGTTATCATGCGAGTTGACTTGCCATGCAGATAGTCCGGCAGCGGCCGCTCCGTGTCGCCATAGCTGGTCTTGGCGCCATTGGCCTGGCCGTTGCGAGGCAGATCGACGCCGGCATCGACGGGCTTGTCCTGGCAGGGGTCTCGGCGCGCGACCGGACGAAAGCCCGGGAGAAGCTTTCCGCCTTCTGTGATCCGCCGCCGCTCTGTACATTGGACGAACTGGCGGATCGAGCCGACATCATCGTGGAGGCGCTGCCGGGCGCGGCCTTTCGTGCGGTTGCCGTTCCGGTGCTCGAGCGCGGCAAGGTGCTGGTTGCGATCAGTTCGGCAGCCTTGCTGGATGCCGAGGATCTCCCGGCACTTGCGCGCCGGCACGGCGGCCGGATCCTCCTGCCGGCCGGCGCCATGATGGGCCTTGATGCGCTGACCGCAATGGCCGAGGGCGAGATCGTCAGTGTCACCCTGATCTCGCGCAAGCCGCCACAGGGCCTCAAGGGTGCGCCATACCTGGAAGAGAACGGGATCCGCCTCGATGGGCTGGCCGAGCCGCTCTGTGTTTTCCGCGGCAGCGCACGGGCGGCGGCGAGGGCCTTTCCGGCCAATGTCAATGTCGCGGCCACTTTGAGTCTCGCCGGTATCGGCCCGGATGCCACCATGGTCGAGGTCTGGGCCGATCCGGCGCTCGCGCGCAACACTCACGCCATCGAGGTGGTGTCGGACATCGCCCTCCTCACCGCCAGGATCGAGAACCTGCCCATGCCCGACAATCCGCGCTCCAGCCGCATTACAGCGGCATCCATTGTCAGCTGCCTTAGGCGCCTGGTTTCTCCGCTTTGCATTAACGCGTAGAGCCGCCAATTGCGCTTCGGTTCAGCGTTTCCAACCCTGGGATCAGTATTGCGGCCGCTCTGGCCGCTTGGCGAGCGAGGCAGTTCATCCGATGGCATTCACCGGGCAGGTGTCGTGGCCCCTCGCTGCGCCGCCGGCCAACGGAACCGTTTCCATCCCGCGGTGAAAGTCTCTAGGGCCCGCCGAGGGTGAAGCTCGCGAGGATCTCGCCGACCAGCGGGTTCGGGAACCGGCGCTGCAAGGTGACCGCGAAGAAGCCCTCCATGATGCCTTCAAGCCGAACGATCTCGCTGAGCGCGCCGGAGGCCAGTTCGTCCCTGACGACGATGGGCGGAATGACCGCGAGGCCGGCATTCGAGCGCGCGAGCAAACGCAGCATCGCCATGTCGTCCGCCTCGGCAGCGATCCTTGGAACGATGCCCAGCCGGGCGACGAGCGCGTCGAATGAGGCGCGCAGCGACGCTTCCGGGGTCGGGAGGATGAGCGGCTCGTTTGCCAGCAGGTCCGGAAGCGTCCGCCCGACGAAGCCGGAGGGGCCCACAAGGCTGACGGGCTGCTCCGAGAGCTTGTGCACGAGATAGGGGCTCAGGCTGTCGCGCGCCGGAACGAGGTTTGTCAGGACCACGTCCAGCGACATGGCTTCGAGTGCCCTCAACAGATCCCCCTGCGGGCCGGAGCGCGAGACCACTTCGATTCCGGGCCGCCCGATCAATGGCGCGAGGAAAGCGATCTGAAAGTTGCGCGACAAGGTGGCAAGCGCGCCGATCCGCAGCACCCGGCGCACCGAGCCGACATTCTGCAGCGTCGCGGAGAGATCCTCCGCCGTCCGAAAGATCGCCTCGGCATGATCTAGCGCGATCCGCCCCGCCTCGGTCAGCACGAGGCCTCGGCCGCGTCGCTCGAAAAGGTCGTGGCCGAGCGATGCCTCAAGGGCCTTGATCTGCGTCGAGAGCGCCGATTGCGACAGGTTCAGCCGCCGCGCCGCGCCGGTCAGCGTCCCGTCCCGTGCGACGGCGCGAAACAGGCGAAGGTGATGCAGGTTGAGAATGGTCATCATTCTGTTTGATAGAACGATAACGCGGATAATATGTAATTTTATTAAATACGTCGAGCGGTTATCTACAGCGCCACTGGTTCAATCCGCTGGAGCGCCGCCTTGTCTGCCATCCTCTCCCTGTCCGGCTTTACGGCCCCCTTGATCCTGTTCGCGGGCGCCGCGCTCATGCTCGCGCGGCCCGGCCGGCGACCGAACGGTTTGTCATGGCTGCCGGAAACCGCTGCCCTGCTCGCACTCGCGCTTGCTTCGCTGGGTCTCGTGCAACTGGCCGTCGGCGGGCCGACACTGATCTCCCTCTGGAACGGGCCGCTCGCGCTTGTCCTGCGCTTTGACGCAATCAGCGCCACGATGTCCTTGCTGGTCGCCTTCATCGGCTGGGTGGTGATGCGCTATTCCCGCAGCTACATGGACGGCGAGGCGCGTGAGGGGCGGTTCCATGGACTGATGCTCGGGACCTTGGGCGCGGTCCTTGTCCTGATGCAGGCCGCCAGCCTTCCACTGCTCGTCCTGGCGTTCGTCGCGGTTGGTGTGGCGCTGCGCCAGCTGCTCCTCTACTACCCGCAGCGCCCCGCCGCTCGCCGCGCCGCGACCAAGTTCGCGTTCGTCTGGCATGGGGGCGATGCCGCACTGGCGCTTGGCGCAGCGATCCTGATCGCCACCTTCGGCACCGGCGACCTCGCCGCGCTTGCCGAGGCCGCATCCGGTGTGCTGCCCCTGGCGGCACACTTGGCCATCGCGCTTGTCGTCCTTGCCGCGGCGCTGAAGACCGCGTCCTTCCCGGTGCACGGCTGGCTAACCGAAGTCATGGAGGCACCAACGCCCGTATCCGCCCTGCTGCATGCGGGCATCATAAATGCTGGCGGCTTCCTGCTGATCCGGACCGCGGATCTGGTGCAGGCCAGTTCGGGCGCCTTGGCTTCGCTGGTGATGATCGGCGGACTGACCGCACTTTTCGGCGGCGTGGTGATGCTGACGCAGAGCGCAGTCAAGACCGCGCTCGCCTGGTCGACGGTGGCACAGATGGGCTTCATGCTCCTGCAATGTGGCCTCGGGCTCTGGGCCCTGGCGCTGCTGCACATCATCGCGCATTCGATGTACAAGGCCCATGCCTTCCTGTCCTCCGGCGGCGCGATCCGCGCGGTCGATGCGCTGCGCAGGCCAGGACCGGTTGCGGTGCCGCGGATTGGTGCGGTCCTGAAGTCCTTCGCGCTGGCGATCCTGCTCTATGGCATCGTCGCCACCGCCTTCGCCTTCATTTCCGGTGCGAAGTCGGCCCAGGCGCTCGCGCTAGGCACGATGCTGATCTTCGGCGTCGCCTATCTGGTGGCGCAAGGGCTGGCCGATGCCGCGCCGGCGGCGCTGACGCAACGCACAGCGCTCGCCTCGCTCGGCGCCGCGGCAGCCTATTTCAGCTTCCAGCACGCAGCCGAGGTGATCTGGGGACCGCACCTGCCCGCCGTGCCGGTGCCGGGCGCCCTCGAATGGGCGCTTCTCGTCCTTGCCGTCCTGTCCTTCGGCCTCGTCGCTTTCGCACAGACGCTGTTCCCGCTCTGGGCGCAGCACCCGGCGACGGCGGGCCTGCGAGTCCACATTGCCAACGGTCTCTATCTCAACGCGCTTCTCGACCGCCTGATCGGCGGGTTCCGGGCGGCGAAGTCCAGCTGATCCAGGGGAAGCACGCCATGTTCGTCAAGCACGCCCAGTTCAAATCGGACCGGACCGCAAGCCTTCTGTTGGCCGCCGAAAGCGCCGCGCGCGCCATTCCACCGGCCTTCCCGCTCGACGCGACCGTGGCGGTCAATCCGTTTCTCGGACAGGCGGGCGAGGATCTGGCCACGGCCTCGGCAAGGCTCGAGCGGGTCGCGGGCGTGGCGCTCACCCGCCCGCGCCGCCTTTACGCCGATGACATCAACGCAGGGCGGATCACGGACGACGACCTTGCCGCCGCCTTGACTTCCTGTCCGTCGTCAAAGAAGCCCCGCGATCTCGCGAGTTTGAGGGCGAGGGCAATTGTTGAGTCACCCCGGCCGCAAGCCTTGCCGACCATGGCCGATCTTGCCGCCCGGACCAGCGGCGTCGACTGGCCCGCGGTCATCGAGAGGACATTCGGCCTCTGGGCGGCCGGCCACTTCGATCGCGGACAGGCGCTTTGGGCGCCCATGCCGGGCCGGCGCGCCTTCGCGGCCTGGCGGTCCTGGGCGGGTCGCGATCTCACCCCCGAGATCGCGGGCCTGAAACGGTTCTGCCATCATGTATTGTCGGCGCCCGATGCTGCGGAGCGCGCGATACCGCGTGCCGCGGAGCGGTTGGGGATCACGGAAGCGGCCGCGACGACGGCGTTTCATCGGCTGCTGATGGACCTTGGAGGCTGGGCGCAGCATGCGCGCTGGCTCCTTTGGCGGGCGGAACTGGCGGGGGCGAGCGATGCCACGCTGGTCGATCTTCTTTCCATCCGGCTGGTCTGGGAGGAAGCGCTGCTCGCCCGGTACCCCGAGATCGAGGCCGGTTGGCGCGCGATCGTCGCTGCCCACGAAGCAGCGGTCGAGCCGACCGCCGACCAGGTAATCGACGCGATCCTGCAAGAGGCCGCAGAGCGCGCCCATCAGCGCCGCCTGGCAGCCGTCCTCGGAAGCAGGGCAAAGGAAAAGGAGCGCCCGACGCTGCAGGCCGCCTTCTGCATCGATGTTCGCTCCGAGATCTTTCGCCGCGCGCTCGAGGCGCGGGATCCGGGCATCGAGACGATCGGCTTCGCGGGATTCTTCGGCTTGCCACTTGCCCACACCGCGCACGGCTCGGACGTAGTCGAGGCGCACTTGCCGGTCCTGCTCAGTCCGGGGCTGACCTCGACCAGCCGCGCCCCTGAAGCGGCCGAGCATTCGGTGCGGATCGGCGCGCGGGCGGTTCGGGCCTGGGACCGGTTCCGGCAGGCGGCCGTCTCGTCCTTCGCCTTCGTCGAGGCGGCAGGGCCGTTCTATTGCGCGAAACTCGTGAAAGACGCCCTCGGATTCGCCGGCGCCAAGGTGGCAGCAGCGCCTGTACCACGGATCGCGGGAAGGCTTGACGCCGACGCAAAAGCAGAGATCGGCGCAAAGATCCTGAAGGCGATGAGCCTGACGGAGGGTTTTGCCCGAGTCGTCCTGCTTCTCGGCCATGGCGCGCAGGTGACGAACAATCCGCATGAAAGCGCCTACCATTGCGGTGCGTGCGGCGGACATACCGGCGAGGTCTCGGCGCGGCTTCTGGCGCAGATCCTCAACGATCCGGAAACCCGCGCCGGCCTCCCGGCCCATGGCATCCGGCTTGCGAAGGACACGCTGTTCGTGGCCGGTCTCCACCATACCACGACCGACGAGATCACACTCTATATGGACGCCCCCAGCTCCGGTCATGCCGACGATTTGCGGCGCGCCCGCGCCTGGCTCGACGCAGCGGGAAGACTGGCGCGCGCCGAACGGGCATTGCGCCTGCCGGGAGCCATGGCCGAGACCCTGGCCCGGCGCGCGACCAACTGGGCGGAGGTGCGCCCGGAATGGGGTCTGGCAGGCTGCGCCACCTTCATTGCGGCGCCGCGCGCGGCGACGGCGGCTGCAGAACTTGGCGGCCGCGCATTCCTGCACAACTACGACTGGAAGACAGACGAAGATTTCGGCACGCTCGAACTGATCCTGACCGCGCCTGTCGTCGTCGCGAGCTGGATCAGCCTGCAATACTATGGCTCATCCGTCGCGCCGGACGTCTTCGGCGGTGGCAACAAGCTGATCCACAACGTCACCGGCGGGATCGGCGTGGTCGAGGGCAATGGCGGCCGTCTACGCCCCGGCTTGCCCTGGCAGGCGGTACATGACGGCGAGGCTCTGATGCACGAGCCGATCCGCCTTTCCGTTCTGATCGAGGCGCCCGAAGATGCGGTTGCCGACGTGCTCGAGCGCCACCCGGAGGTGCAGAAACTCTTCGACAATGGTTGGCTGCACCTGTTCACCCTGCGCGAGGGGCAGATCGCATCGCGCTATCGGCCCGGACGAACCTGGTCTTCCATCGCGCGAATGCAGATCGCGGCCTGACGCGGCCCGGGAGTTTGCCCAGGAGGTCATGCAGGACGCACGTTCGTTCGCGGATCTTTCGTGCTACGCGGACGGCAGCGAGCGGGCGGGTTCTTTCGCAGTCGCGTCGGCCACGCTCTGATGCAGGTGGGCGACCAGGGTGTCGTCCAGGTTCAGCCGCGCCGCCAGCATCGCCAGATAGCTGCGCTCGGCCACGTTGTCCACGTCGATGGCAAGCAGCGATGCGGCATAGATTTCCGCAGCCTTTTCCGGCGTCGTGGCCGATGCGGCGACCGCGTCGATATCCAGCTTCGCGCGCAGCTCGTCCACGACGAAAGCCTTGTCGTCGATGGCGAGGTCCAGCTTGTCCATTTCGGCGAGGACACGGGCCTGTTCCCGCGCGTCGATGTGACCATCCGCCTTCGCGGCTGCGATCATCGCCCGCAGCAGGTCCCGTGCCAGGGTCTGCTGGCCGGCTTCGTCCGCCGGATTGAAGGGCGTTCCCGCCGGGGCCGGCGGCAGGGGCAGAGAAGAGGGGCGCGGCGCCTGGCCGCCGGGTGCGGCGGTCTTGCCGGCCTGCCAGTCGCGGTAGGCTTTGTAGGCCAGCGCACCGACCGCGGCCATGCCGCCCAGTTTCAGCGCCGAGCCACCCAGCTTGCGGCCGGTCCTGGTGCCCAGAAGAAGTGCCGCAAGCCCGCCCGCCAGCGCGCCGCCGCCCATCCTGCGCAGGAACTCACCCGAGCCCGGCCCGGCACCCTGACCGCCCACGAACTGATCCAGCAGACGCTTCGCATCCAGCATCACATTGGCCCCTTTGCGTTGCCTGACGCGCAGTCATATGGGGAATGGCTGCGCCGGCGACAAGGCATGCGAGCCCACCCCCGGCGCCTCCGATGGTCGAACCGCGATCACGCCCAGCCGGGAGCGCAGCCGTGGCCGGGATGGGAAGAGCGGGGCTCAAGGCCAGAGCACGAGGATATAGGCGAGGTAGCCGAGCAGCAGCGCCCCGCCTTCCCATCGGGCGATCTTCTTGCCGGTCCAGGCAAAGGCGACGAGGAGGACCGAAACCCCGACCATCACCAGATTGTCGAAACCGACGATCTCGGCG
>JAHCJQ010000028.1 GCA_026126215.1 Alphaproteobacteria bacterium | reverse complement strand
GGCAAAGACATCGAGGGCCGCCGCCGAAACCTGGCCGGAATCGAGAGCCTCCTTCAGATCCTCCTCCACGATCAGGCCGCCACGCGCGCAGTTGACGATGCGCACGCCGCGCTTGCAGCGGGCCAGCGTCTCGCGGTTGAGCAGGCCACGGGTCTGGTCGGTGAGTGGCGTGTGCAGGCTGATGAAGTCGGCGCGGCGCAGCAGTTCGTCGAGTTCCACCTTCTCGACGCCGAGATCGGTGGCGCGTTCGGGCGAGAGGAAGGGATCGTAGGCTATGACCTTCATCTTCAGTCCCTGCGCCCGGTCGGCGACGATCGATCCGATATTGCCGCAACCGACGATGCCGAGCGTCTTCGAATAGAGTTCGACGCCCATGAACTTCGACTTCTCCCACTTGCCCTGCTGCGTCGAGCGGTCGGCCTGCGGCACCTGGCGGGAGAGCGCCATCATCATGGCGATGGCATGCTCGGCGGTGGTGATTGAATTACCGAATGGCGTGTTCATCACGCAGACGCCGTGCGCGGTCGCGGCACTGACGTCGATATTATCGACGCCGATGCCGGCGCGGCCAACCACCTTGAGACGCTTGGCCGTCGCCAGGACCTTGGCCGTCACTTTGGTGGCCGAGCGGACGGCGAGGCCGTCATACTCGCCGATGATCTCGAGAAGCTGTTCCGGCTTCAGGCCGACCTTTTCATCCGCCTGGATGCCGCGGTCATGGAAGATTTGCTTCGCCGCCGGGCTGAGCTCGTCGGCGATCAGGACCTTGATGGTCATGGTTCAAGCTGCCTTTCCGAAATTGTCGCGTACCTCGCCATAGGCCCAGTCGAGCCAGGGCGTCAGCGCCAGAAGGTCCGAAGTCTCGATGGTCGAGCCGCACCAGATACGCAAGCCCGGCGGCGCGTCCCGGTACGAGCCGATATCGTAGGCAACCCGTTCCTTCTCCAACATCGCCGCGAGCCGCTTCGCGGCCTCTGCCTGTTCGTCCTCCGGCAGTCCCGTGAACCAGGGATCGACGATCTTCAGGCAGACGCTGGTGCAGGAGCGCGTCCGCGGATCCTCGGCCAGGAAATCGACCCACTGGGTCTTTCCGACCCAGGCGGCGAGCGCCGCGAGATTGGCCTCCGAACGCTCGATGAGCCCTTTGAGGCCACCCACCTGCTCACCCCATTTGAGCGCGTCGATCTGGTCCTCGACACAGAGCAGCGAAGGCGTGTTGATCGTCTCGCCCTTGAAGATGCCCTCGATCAGCTTCCCGTCCTTGGTCATGCGGAAGATCTTGGGCAGGGGCCAGGCCGGGACATGGCTTTCCAGCCGGGCCACGGCACGCGGGCTCAGCACCAGCATGCCATGCGCGGCTTCACCGCCCATCACCTTCTGCCAGGACCAGGTGACCACGTCGAGCCGCCGCCACGGCAGGTCCATGGCGAAGACCGCCGACGTGGCGTCGCAGATGGCCAGCCCCTCGCGGTCCTCGGGGATCCAGTTGCCATCGGGCACTCGCACGCCTGATGTCGTGCCGTTCCAGGTAAAGACGACGTCATGCGACCAGTCGACCTGCGCCAGGTCGGGCAGGCGGCCATAGGACGCCTTGATGGCGCGTGCGTCCCTGAGCCTCAGTTGCTTCGTGACGTCGCTCACCCATTCGGCGCCGAAACTCTCCCAGGCCAGGAGATCGACCGGACGCGGCCCCAGCAGCGACCAGAGCGCCATCTCCACCGCTCCGGTATCGGAAGCCGGGACGATGCCGATCCGGTAATCCTCCGGCACGCCGAGGATACGCCGCGTGCGGTCGATCACCTCGACCAGCTTTGCCTTGCCCTCCCGGGAACGGTGCGAGCGTCCGAGTGCCGCGCTGATGAGACTTTGGGGGGACCAGCCCGGGCGCTTGGCACAGGGGCCGGAGGAGAAATACGGCGTCGAGGGACGCCGCGCAGGCTTTGACATATGCGCGTTCCTTCCAGAACGAAGCGCTCCGTTGGGGGAGCGTGACCCGCGGCGGATCATAGGGACGGCGCGATGCCTGTCAATCGGCCGGCCGATGACGTTTTGTCGCGCATTGTTTCAGTCCGGCCCGGCCCGCTTCGGCGGTTGCGCGCCGTCGCGGAGAGGCGTAGCTTTCGGAGAGCGACGGTTCCCCGATAAGGGGATTGAAAGGGAACGCGGTGCGACGATCCGGCGGATCGTCAATTCCGTGGCTGCCCCCGCAACTGTAAGCGGCGAGCCGATGTCCGAACTTTTGCCACTGGGGCCACCCGGGAAGGCAGGACAGAGGCGGAGACCCGCGAGCCAGGAGACCTGCCGCCGCAGCGTCACCTAACCATTGGTGCGGGGTCGCCCGATGGTTGCGGATCGCCGTTTGCGGTGACGCGAGAGATTGCGTTTTCGCGCGGAGGTCTGCCGTGGTGGGAGAGTCGTTTTCCATCCGCATTCTGCAAGTCGATTGCTTGCGTTCCGGCACACTTGCGCCGGACCGCCCGGCGCGTGGCGCAGTCATGTCCCGACGCATAACCGGATGGAGCATCACATGCGAACGACTGCCCTGTTGAGCCTTGCCGCCTTCATCGCACTGCCTGCCGTTGCCCAGGAGGGCACGGCGCAGGGCGGCGACGTCGTCGTCACCGCCACACGCATCCCGCTGCCGGCAGAACAGGTGGCGAGTTCCGTCACCGTGATCGACCAGGCGGAACTGGAGCGCCGGCAGATCCGCAATGTCGCCGATGCCATTCGCGCGGCGCCCGGCCTCTATCTCGCGCAGAATGGCGGCGCCGGCAAGCAGGCCCGCGCCTTCCTGCGCGGCGCCGAGTCGCGCCATACGCTGGTGCTGGTGGACGGCATCGAAATCCAGGACCCGAGTTCGCCGGACGGCGCTTACGACTTCCAGCATCTGGATGCGAGCGATATCGAGCGCATCGAGGTGCTGCGCGGGCCGCAGAGTTCGCTCTATGGCTCGGATGCGATCGGCGGCGTGGTCAACATCATCACACGGCGCGGCAAGGGCCCGCCCGCCGCCACCGCCTCCATCGAGGGCGGCTCGTTCTTCACCCATGCGGAACGCGCCGGCATCTCCGGCTCCCAGGGTCCGTTCCACTACCGTCTCAATGTCGGCTACCTGCGTTCGGAGGGCACCAGCGTGACACCGAAGCGGCTGCGCCCGGCCGGCGCAAGGGCGGAGCGGGACGGCTACGAAAATCTCACCGTCTCCTCGCGCTTCGGCGTCGATATCGCCGACAACGCGGAGATCAACGTGGCGCTGCGCTATGTCGATACCGAAAGCGAACTCGATGTCCGCCCGGAGGACCCGAACAGCATCGAACGCACGAACCAGTTCTTCGGCCGCGTGGAAGGGCGGGCCAGCCTGTTCGGCGATCGCCTCGATTCGAAACTCGGATTCTCCTACACTCTCTACGACCGCCGCGACCGCGATCCGGCAGACCGTCTTTCCGCCGACTTCTCCCGCGCCAACAACCGCTCGAGCAAGGAGAAGTTCGACTGGCAGAACGACATCCGCATCACCGATGCGCATACCCTGACGCTCGGCCTTGAGACTGAGCGGGAGAGCGCGCGCGCCGACAGCCGCTTCTCCTCTGGCTTCGCCTCTCGCACCGACGAGGATGCGCGCACCAATGCCGGCTTCGCGCAGTTGCAGTCGGGCTTCTTCGAGCGCTTCTTCGTCACTGGCTCGGTGCGCGTGGACGATCACGAGAATTTTGCCGCCGAACCCACCTGGCGCATCGCACCCGCCTACCTGCTGCGCGAGACCGGCACCAAATTCAAGGGGAGCTACGGCACCGGCTATCGGGCGCCGACCCTCTTCCAGCTCCATGGCGCGAGCTTCTTCGGCAATTTCGGCATCTTCAACGGCAATCCCGACCTGAAGCCCGAGACCAGCCGCGGCTTCGACGTCGGCTTCGAGCAGACGCTCTGGCGGGGCCGCATCGTTTTCGGCGCAAGCTACTTCCAGACGCGCATCCGCGACCTGATCGACTTCAACCAGACCTTTTCCTCACTGGTCAATATCGACCGGACCAGGACGGAAGGCATCGAAAGCTTCATCAGCCTGCGCCCGTTCGACAGTCTCGAAATCCGCATTGACCATACTTATGCCGACTCGAAGAACGAGGAGACGGGCGAGCAGCTCCTGCGCCGGCCGCGCAACAAGGGCTCGCTCGCCATCGACTGGCGCCCGGTCGAAAAGGCAAGCCTCAGCCTGACCGGCCTGCATGTCGGACGCCGCACAGACGTGGATGCCGTCACTTTCGCGCGCAAGCGCACCGATGCCTACACGGTCTTCAACCTGGCGGGCAGCTACGACATCCTGCCCAGCCTCACCCTGTTCGCCCGTATCGAGAACCTGTTCGACAAGGACTACGAGGACCCGGACGGTTTCCGCCGCCCGGGCATCGCCGCCTTCGGCGGCCTGCGCGCGAGGTTCTAAGCATGTGGCGCCTGGCCCATCTCCTGCCCCTTGCGCTGGCGCTGCTTGCGGCGCCAGCCTTGGCGGGCGATAGGCCGGAGCGGATCGTCTCGCTCAATCTCTGCGCCGACCAGATGCTGCTCCTCCTGGTCGAACACCCGCGCATCGCCGCACTCTCCTCCCTCTCGCGCGATGCCGATCTCGCGCCACTCGCCGGCGAGGCGGCCGGCCTGCCCATGGTCGCGGCGGATGCGGAAGCGGTCCTGCGGCTGTCACCGGATCTGGTGCTGACCGGTGCCTTTACGGCGCGGGCCAGCGTGCAACTGCTCCGGCGGCTCGGCGTCCCCTTGCACGAGGTCGGCATCGTTGGCGGTTTCGGTGACGGGACGGCGGAAATCCGCCGCCTGGCGAAGCGTCTCGGCGTCGAGGCCCGCGCCGAACGGCTGATCGCCGCCATGCAACGCCGCCTCGCGGAAGTGTCGCGGCCGCCTGATTCCGGCAGCCCGCGCACCGTGATCTATCAGGCCAATGGCATCGCGATCGGCGAGGGCCAGCTTTCCTCAGACGTGCTGACGCAGGCCGGGCTCGCGAACATCGCGCCTTCGCTCGGCTTGCCGCAGGGCGGCTATCTGCCGCTTGAAAGTCTGATCCGCGCCCGCCCGGAGATCCTGATCCTTGAAGTCTATCGCCCCGAACTGCCCTCGCTCGCCCAGGCGCTGCTGCGCCATCCGGCGCTGGATGCCTATGCGCGCGCAGCGCGCCAGATCGTCATCTCTTCCGCGGACTGGACCTGCCCCGGCCCCTGGGCGGTCGCGGCCGTGGCACGTATCGCGGCCGAGGGGCACACACCATGAGGGTCCTGACCCCCCTGCTCGCGCTCGCCGCGCTGGCCCTGTTTGCCTTGAGCCTGGCGACCGGCCCGGGCGGCGCGGTCGATGCCGGACTGCTGCGCGGGGCGCTCGCAGCGCCCGCTTCGCCCGAAGCGCTGATCCTGTTCGAGATCCGTCTGCCGAGGGCACTCCTCGGCCTAATGGTCGGCGCCAGCATGGGCCTGGCCGGCGCGGCGTTGCAGGGCCTGCTGCGCAACCCGCTGGCAGAGCCGGCGCTGATCGGCGTCACCGCCTCGGCGGCGCTCGGCGCAGTGATCGCCTTCTATTTCGGCTTCGCCGCCGCCTTTGCCTTCGCCCTGCCCGCCGGTGGCATGGCGGGCGCGCTTATCGCCATCCTGCTCATCTATGCCCTGGCCGGTCTTTCCGCCTCGATCCACACGCTGATCCTGGCCGGCGTCGCGGTCAATTCCATTGCCGCCGCGCTCACCTCGCTCGCCCTCAACCTCGCGCCCAGTCCCTTTGCGGCGGCGGAGATCCTGTTCTGGCTGCTCGGCTCGTTGGCCGACCGCAGCATGGAGCATGTGCGACTGGTGCTCCTGCCGGTGCTGGCGGGCCTTGGGCTGCTTGCCTTCACCGGCCGCGCGCTCGATGCGCTGACCTTGGGCGAGGATGTCGCCGCCAGCCTCGGCGTCAATCTCCGCCTGTTGCAGGCACGCATCGTGTTGGGTAGCGGACTGGCCGTAGGCGCGGTCACCTCGGTCGTCGGCTCGGTCGGCTTCATCGGACTGGTGGTGCCGCACCTGCTGCGCCCGCTGGCCGGCCAGCGTCCCGGTGGGCTGCTTCTGCCAAGCGCGCTCGGTGGCGCGGCGCTGGCGCTCGCCGCCGATCTGCTGGTACGGCTGCTTTCCGGTGCGCAGGAACTCAGGCTCGGCGTCTTCACCGCACTCCTCGGCGCGCCCTTCTTCCTCTGGCTGGTGCTCGCATCGCGTCGGGAGGCCGCGCCATGATCGCCGCCCGCTCGCTATCGCTGCGACGCGGCGCGCGCCTCGTGGTGCAGGAGGCCAGTCTGGCCCTGCTCGCCGGCGAGGTGCTGGCCCTGGTCGGGCCGAACGGCGCCGGCAAGTCGACCCTGCTGAAGGGCCTGGCCGGGCTGATGCGCCCGCATGCCGGCAGCGTCGAATGGGAAGGCGGACCGCTCGCCCGCCTCGGCGCGCGGACGCGGGCACGGCTGATCGGCTATCTGCCGCAGCAGCCCCTGAGCCACTGGCCGATCCGGGTGCGCGACTTGGTGGCCCTTGGGCGGCTGCCGTACCGCGCCGCCTTCGCCGGCGAAAGCGCCGCCGACCGGGACGCCATCGAGAATGCCATGGACGAGGCCGATCTGGGGCATCTGGCCGGGCGGCGCGTCGACGGCCTCTCCGCCGGCGAGCGGGCGCGGGCGATGATCGGCCGCATGCTGGCCTCCGAGCCGCGCCTGCTGCTGGCGGACGAGCCGGTCGCCGCACTCGACCCATATCACCAGATCGAGACCATGGAGATCCTGCGCAACCGGGCCCAAGCCGGCGCCGGCGTCATCGTCGTGCTGCACGATCTGGGGCTGGCCGCGCGTTTCGCCGACCGGGTGGCGCTGATGCGCGAAGGGCGCATCGCCGCGCTCGGCCAGCCAGGCCTCGTTCTGGATGAGCGCGCCATTGCCAATGCCTTCAGCGTCCAGGCGGCCATGATCGAGGTGGAGGGCACGCGCATCCCCCTGCCCTGGCGGCGCATCACGGAGCGGCGGTCATGAGCGCGCGGCAGGGCCTTGGCAGCTCGCTCGGCGTGGCACTTGCGATTTCCGGGGCCGCGCATGCGATGGCACTCGTGGCGCTCATCGCCGCCGGCCCGCCGGGAACTCGCCCGCCCGAGATGCCCGCGCCGCAGGTCGTGGAAGTCCGCTTCGCCCCCGCGCCGGAGGTCGCGCATGCGCTGGAAACATCGCCGGAGTTCGCGCCGGCGCCCGACATGACCCCCGCGCCAGAGACAATGGCGGGAGAGGCAGCACCTCTGGAGACCGCGCCGCCGGAAGTCACCGCCTCCGCGACCGAGAACCTGCCGGAAGCGCAGGCGGTACCGCCGCCACGACCGAAGGCAAGACCAGTGGCGGCGATGACGATGCCATCCGTAGAGTCCGCTCACCAGCGCACCGAACCTGTCGCGGAACGGGTGAAGCAGGCGCCGCCGGTCTCGGCATTGCCGCCAGCCCCGGCTGCGAGTGCGTTCCTGAATCCGGCCCCTGCCGGTGCTCTCGCCAGGGCGGGCGCGGCCCGCCTGGCCGGGCCGCAGGCCGGTAACCCGGTGCCCGCTTATCCGCGTCGGGCGCGGGAACGCGGCATCGAGGGCCGCGTCACGCTCAAGGTCGAAGTGCTGACCGATGGCAGCGCCGGCAGCGTACAGGTCATCAGTTCCAGCGGCCATGCGCTGCTGGATCGCGCCGCTCTGGACGCGGTGCGAACCTGGCGGTTCCGTCCGGCGGAACGGGATGGCGTGCCCCTGGTCTCTTCGATCGAGATACCGGTTAGCTTCCGTTTGATGGACTGATCCGGCCTCAGCGCAACTTGTGGCCCAGCACGGCCTCGAGCTCGGCGATGGCCTGTCCCGGGTCCTCCACCTTGATGGTGCGCATGCCCATTGCGCGCGCCGGCTTGAGGTTGATGCCGAGATCGTCGAGGAACACCGATTCCTCGGGCCGCACGCCCAACCGCTCGCAGGCGATCTCGTAGAAGCGCGGCTCGGGCTTGCGCACGCCGATCCGGCTCGATTCCACCACCTCGTCGAACAGGCGCATGATCTCCGCGATCTGCGCCGCCTTCTCCGGCGAGCGCGCCATGCCGGGACCCGATCCCCTGCGCACGTTGTTGGTCAGGCATGCGGTGCGGTAGCGCCCGCGCACCGCCTGCAGCGCCGCCACCATCTCCGGGCGCACGTCGCCCGAGAGCAGGTCGATCACCGCGCGCGCATCGAGACGATGGCCCAGCGCCTGTGCCTCTGCCTCGAACAGCTCGGCAAAGCCGTCGATATCCACATCGCCGCGCTCCAGCCGCGCCCAGGCATTCTCGTGCGGGTTGCTGCTGTTCAGCCGCCGGATGAAATCCTTCGGCAGCCCCATCTCGCGCTCGTAGCGCGCGAAAGCCTCGAAGGGACTGGTCAGGATAACACCGCCGAAGTCCCACAGGACGGCGCGGACCGGCCTCTGCTCGCTCATGCTGCCTCGCTTGCCTGCTGCATATCTGCTGCATCCATGGATAGCACAGGCTACGATGGAAAAAACCCCGCGCGAGGTTCAATGCTGCCCTGCCAACGCCACCTGTTCGACCTGCCCGAGGACATCGCCTACCTGAACTGCGCCTACATGTCGCCGCTGATGAAGCAGGTGGCCGAGGCCGGCGTCGCCGGCATCCGACGCAAGGTCAGGCCCTGGGAGACGCGGCCGGTGGACTTTTTCGACCAATCGGAGGAAGCCCGCGCCCTTTTCGCGCGCTTGGTGAATGCCGACGCCGATGGCATCGCGCTGATCCCCGCCGCGAGCTACGGACTGGCCGTCGCCGCGCGCAACCTGCCGATCCATGCCGGGCAGCGGGTGGTGACGCTGGCGGAACAGTTTCCCTCCAACGTCTATTGCTGGCAGGAAGCGGCGCGCCGGGCCGGCGGCGAGGTCGTCGCGGTCCGGCGCGGCGGCAATGGGGACCTGACCGCGCCGCTGCTGGCCGCCATCGACGAACGCACCGCGCTCGCCGCGCTGCCGCACTGCCTCTGGACAGACGGCGCGCTGATCGACCTCGCGCGCGTGCGTGAGCGGCTCGACGAAGTCGGCGCGGCGTTGGTCGTAGACGGCACGCAATCGGTCGGCGCGCTCCCCTTTGACGTACAGCGCATCCGACCGGATTTCCTCGTCGTCGCCGCCTATAAGTGGCTGCTCTCGCCCTATTCCATAGGCTTCATGTATGCCGCACCGGAGCGCCGCCAGGGCGAACCGCTGGAGCATAACTGGATTGGTCGTCTGGGATCGGAGGATTTCGCCCGCCTCGTGGACTACCAGGCCGATTTCCAGCCCGGCGCGCGGCGCTTCGATGTGGGCGAGCGCGCGAACTTCATCCTGATGCCGATGGCCATGGCGGCGCTGCGGCAGATCCTCGATTGGGGGGTCGAGGCGATCCAGGCGACACTCGCCGCGCGCACCCGGCAGATCGCCGGGCAGGCGGCCGCGCTTGGACTGCTCGCCGGACCGGAAGCGTTGCGCGCCGGGCATTTCCTCGGCCTGCGCTTTCCCGCCGGACCACCCGCCGGGCTGGCGGACCGGCTGGCGGCGCGCCAGGTGCATGTAAGCCTGCGCGGGGATTCGGTGCGAATCACGCCCCATCTCTACAATAATGACACCGACGTGGAGCGGCTGCTTTCGGCGCTTGCCGCCGCGCTCTGACGCGAGGACGCAGGAGGAAGTCATGGATTACGTCAATCTCGGCCGCACCGGGCTCAAGGTCTCGCGGCTCTGTCTCGGGACCATGACCTATGGCTCGCCGAACTGGCGGCCCTGGGTTCTGGACGAGGAACGGAGCCGGCCATTTTTCCGCGAGGCGCTCGATCTCGGCATCAACTTCTTCGATACGGCCGACGTCTATTCCCTCGGCCTCTCGGAAGAGATACTCGGCCGCGCCATCCGGCATTTCGGCGTCAGGCGCGAGGATGTGGTGATCGCCACCAAGGTCTTCGGCCCGATGGGCGATGGTCCGAACCGGCGCGGACTTTCGCGCAAGCACATACGGCATGCGATCGACGCGTCGCTGCAGCGGCTCGGCACCGACTATGTCGATCTCTACCAGATCCACCGCTTCGATCCCGAACTGCCCGCCGAGGAGGTGATGGCGGCGCTCGACGACGTGGTGCGCCAGGGCAAGGTGCTGCATATCGGCGCCTCGTCGATGTGGGCCTGGCAGTTCATGAAGTGTCTCGCCGTGTCGGAGCGCGAGGGCTTTGCCCGCTTCGTCACCATGCAGAATCACTACAACCTGATCTATCGCGAAGAGGAGCGGGAGATGATCCCGCTCTGCCGCGCCGAGGGCATCGGCATCATTCCCTGGAGCCCGCTGGCGCGCGGCTTCCTGGCGGGCAACCGCCGCGCAGGCGATTTCGGCGAGACGAGCCGTGCCCGCACCGACGACAAGGCACAGAACATCTACTACCAGCCGGACGATTTCCGGGTCGTCGAGGCGCTCAGTGCCGTGGCACAGGGGCGCGGCCTGTCAAACATGCAGGTGGCGCTGGCCTGGGTTCTCGGCCGGCCGGGCGTCACCGCGCCGATCATCGGCGTCTCGAAGCCGGGGCAGCTCAAGGAACTGGCTGGCGCGCTCGAAATCAAGCTCGACGCCGAAGAAGAGCGGCGGCTTTCCGAACCATACCGGCCCCACCCGGTCGCCTGGTAGGAGACCGGCGCCTCAGATCGCCTCGGCGATGGCCCGGCCGAGTTCGTCGGTCGAGGCCTGGCCGCCGAGATCGCGGGTCAGCACGCGCCCCTCGCGCACCACGCGCTCGATCGCCTGTTCGACGGCGCGCGCCGCCTCGCCGTGCCCGAGATGCTCGAGCATCATTGCGCCCGACCAGATCTGGCCGATCGGATTGGCGATATTGCGTCCGGCGATGTCGGGCGCCGAGCCATGCACGGGCTCGAACATCGAGGGATATTTCCGCTCGGGATTGATGTTGGCGGAAGGCGCGATGCCGATCGAGCCGGCAACCGCCGGGCCGAGATCGGAGAGGATGTCGCCGAACAGGTTGGAACCGACCACCACGTCGAACCAGTCCGGATGCTGCACGAAATGCGCGCACAGGATGTCGATATGGTACTGCGCCGTCTGCACGTCCGGATACTCGGCGGCGATGGCGCGGAAGCGTTCGTCCCAGTAAGGCATGGTGTGGATGATGCCGTTCGACTTGGTGGCGGACGTCACGTGCTTTCGCTTGCGCCTGCGCGCGAGTTCGAAGGCATGACGCAGGACGCGGTCGACGCCCTTCCGGGTGAAGACCGTCTGCTGCATCGCCATTTCCTGGTCGCTGCCCTGGTAGAGTCGCCCGCCGATCTCGGAATACTCGCCCTCGACATTCTCGCGCACGATGATCATGTCGATGTCCGCCGGGCCGCGATCCCGCAGCGGCGAGGTCATGCCCGGCAGGAGGCGGACCGGACGCTGGTTCACGTACTGGCGGAACTGTCGGCGGAAAGGAATCAGCAGACCCCAGAGCGAAACGTGATCCGGCACGCCGGGATAGCCGACCGCGCCGAGAAAAATGCTTTCGAAACCGGAGAGCTGCCGGATGCCGTCCTCGGGCATCATCCGCCCGGTCTTGAGGTAGGTTTCACAGGACCAGTCGAACTCGACCCACTCGAATTCGATGCCGAACTTGCGGCCCGCCGCCTCCAGCGCGCGGATGCCCTCCGGCACCACTTCCTTGCCGATACCATCCCCGGCGATGACCGCGATGCGATGCTTCATGCGCTCCCCTCCCATTGGCGGGCGGCAGAGTAGCATGGCGGGCGGAGGAAGCTAGAGCGTGCGCTCCATGTAAATGACGTCGGGTTGCGGGTTGTGCGTGTAGGGTGCTGTCTCGTGAAAGCCGAAATCGCGATAGAGGCCTATCGCGGCCTGCATCGAGCCGGCCACCGTGTCGAGCTTCATCGTCCGGTAGCCGAGGCGGCGCGCCTCGTCGACGATCGCCTGCACCAGCCGCCGGCCGACGCCGAGGCCGCGCGCCTCGGGCGCCAGGTACAGCCGCTTCATCTCGGCAGCACCCGCCTCGGCCAGCGGCCGCAGGGCCACGCAGCCAATGGCCGCGCCGCCCTCCTCGCGCCGCGCCAGCAGCAGCGCGCCGCGCGGCGGGGCATACTCGCCAGGCAGCGACTTCAGTTCGCGCTCGAAATCCTGGAAGCACAGGCTGAAGTCGAGCGAGGCCGCATAGGCCTCGAACAGCCTCCGCGCCGCGGCGACGTCCGCGCGGCTGCGCGCCGGGACGATACGGCACGGCGCAAGGCGCAGTTCAGACATGGATCCGCCCCTCCATGTAGAGCTTGCAGCGGCCGCCGATCTCGATCCGCGTGCCACGGTCGCGACAACGCAGGGCGCCGCCGCGCCGCGAAACCTGACGGGCCTCGAGTCCGGCCCGCCCGAGCCGCACCGCCCAGTAGGGCACCAGCGTGCAATGCGCCGAGCCGGTCACCGGGTCCTCCGGTATCCCCTCCTTCGGTGCGAAGAAGCGGCTGACGAAATCCACTCCGCCTGTGCCGGGCGCGGTGGCGATCAGCGCGTAATGCGCCATGCGGGCGAGCGCCGCCATGTCGGGCACAAGGGCCCGCACTTCTTCTTCGCTGTCATAGACCAGCATCGCATCGCGCGCCGCCAGCATCGCTCTTGGCCGGCCGCCAGCGGCCGCCGCCAGCGCCTCGTCCCAGGGAACTTCCCTGGGCGGGCGGCTGGGAAAATCCATGGCGAGCAATCCATCGGCCTCGCGGCGAACGACAAGGCGGCCGCTCCTGGTCTCAAAGACGATCTCCGGCCGCGCCCAGCCAAGCCGCTCGAAGAGGGTCCAGGCGCTGGCGAGGGTGGCGTGGCCGCACAGATCCACCTCGGAGACCGGGGTAAACCAGCAGAGCCGGAAGCCATCCCCCTCCGGATGGAAGAAGGCAGTTTCCGACAGGTTGTTCTCCGCCGCCACCGCCTGCATGAGCGCAGGATCGAGCGGGCCCTCGAGCGGCACAACCGCCGCCGGATTGCCGGCAAAGACCCGTTCGGCGAAGGCATCGACCTGAAAGAGCGGCAGTTGCATCGCGGCGCCTCCTCCGACGCGGTTTCGCTCAGGCGGTCCAGAAGGGCTTGCTCGCCTCCCGGTCGATATCGGCCCGGGAGAGCCCGACATCGCGCAGCGCCCGGTCGCTCATCGCTGCCAGCTGCTGGCGGTCACGGGCACGATCCTGCCAGACGAGCAAAAGATTCACGGCCCGCATCAGGATCGCAAGCGGGGAGATCCTCTCCGGCAGGGCGGCCGGCCGCATTGTGCTGGTTGTCTGCATGTTCTCGGTTCCTTCAGACGGTACAATCGACACAATTGTCCCGAACAATGAAAATATGACTTGACAAATTGTTCCGGTCAATCAAAGTATTGTCACCATGACAATCTGGGCTCCAAGGATCGAGGATTTCCCCGGCCCGCGCTATCAGGCCATCGCCGAAGCGATTGCGCTTGCGATCCGCGAAGGCGAACTCAAAGCCGGCGACCGGCTGCCGCCGGTGCGGGATCTCGCCTACCGCCTCGGCCTGACGGTGGGCACCGTCAATCGCGGCTACATGCTGGCGGAGGCGCGCGGCCAGGTATCGGGCGAGGTCGGGCGCGGCACTTATGTGCGCGAACAGCCCCGGCCGATGATGAAATTTCCCGACCCGCCGGACGGAGAGGGAGACAATCTTCTCGATATGGGCGATGCGGCGCTCAATCTCACGCGCAACGTGCCGGTCGGCGAGCAGATCTCCGATGCGGTGATTGCCACATTGCACAAGGTGGCGGAGAGCTGCGCGCGCGAGCGGGCGTTGCCGCACAGCTTCCTGAGCTATGGCGAACCTGCGGGAACGCTGCGCTACCGCGCCGCCGGCGCTCACTGGCTGCGGCGCACCGGCATCGAGGTGCCGCCGGAGCGGGTCGTCGTCACCGGCGGCGCGCAGCAGGCGCTGGCTGCGGCACTAGGCGCGCTCGCCGCGCCCGGAGAACGGATCCTCTGCGAAAGGCTGACCTATGCCGGTCTGCTGCACGCGGCAAGGCTCTACCATCTGCAACCGGAAGGCCTGCCCATGGACGAAGAGGGGCTGCTTCCCGAATCGCTCGAGGCGGCCTGCCGCGAAGGCGGCGTGCGCATCCTCTGCCTGGTGCCGACCATGCAGAATCCGACAACCTCCATCATGGGCCTGGCGCGGCGGCGCAAGATCGTGGAGATCGCCCGCCGGCACGAGTTGATCATCATCGAGGATGACGTCTATGGCATCCTGCCCACCGACCGGCCGCCGCCCATCGCCACATTGGCGCCTGAGCGCACGATCCATGTCGCCAGTGCCTCGAAGTGCCTGACACCGGGCATGCGCATGGGCTGGCTGGCGGCACCGGCCGTGCACGTCGAACGGCTCATCGACGCCATGTATGCCATGTCGATCGCCCTGCCGACGCTGCCGCTCGAAATGATCACGCGCTGGATCGAGGATGGCACGGCGGAGAAGCTGATTGCGATGCAGCGCGAGGAATGCGCCGCCCGGCACGAGATCGCGGCGCGGCATCTGCAAGGCCTCGAGTATCGCAGTCACCCGCATTGCTTTCATGTCTGGCTGCAATTGCCCGAGCCCTGGCGCGCCCAGGAATTCGTACAGGCGGCGGCGCGGCGCGGCATCCTGCTGCTGGCGGCCGGCCATTTCGCGGTAGGCCGCGCGCCGGCCCCCCATGCAGTGCGCATCTCGATCGGCGCCGCGCCGAGCCGCGAGCGTCTGGCTCAGGCACTCCGTGACGTCGCCGAGCTGGCCGGCAGCGGAACCGGCGTGCGCCGCGGCATCATCTGAACGAGGTCAGGAAGAGACGGCAAAAGGGCGGACGGTATGGCCATGGCCAAGCGGCCCATGGCCGCCGCCCAGTCCCGGCGCCCGCAGGATCGCCTCGCGCACATAGGCGCGGGCACGCGCCACCGCCTGCTCGAGCCCGAGCCCCTGCGCCAGCCCGGTGGCGATTGCGGAAGCCAAGGTGCAGCCGGTCCCGTGCGTGCTGGAGGTGCGGATCCTCTCGGATTCGAAAACCGTGATCCCGCCGGCGCCCGCCAGCACATCGACCAGCCTGTCGCCTTGCAGATGACCGCCCTTGAGCAGCACCGCCTGCGGACCCAGCGCGAGCAGCGCGCGCGCCGCAGCGGGCATCTCCGCAATGCCGGCGATAGGCCGGCCAAGCAGCCGTTCGGCCTCCGGCAGGTTCGGCGTCAGCACCCGCGCCAGCGGCAGGATGCGCGCGAGCAGCGCGCGGAAGGCACTCTCCTCGAGCAGCGAGTGCCCGCTCTTCGCCACCATGACCGGATCCGCCACCACCGGAACGCCCGGCGCGTGCACGCGCAGCACATCCGCAACCACCTCGATGATGTCGGCGCGATGCAGCATGCCGAGCTTGACCGCATCCGCGCCAAGATCGCCGAGCACCACTTCCATCTGCAGGCGGAGAAAGTCGGGCGGCACCTCGTGGATGCCATGAACCGCGCGCGTGTCCTGCGCGGTCAGTGCGGTGATGGCCGTGGCGGCATAGCCGCCGAGACAGGTCACGGTCTTGAGGTCGGCCTGGATGCCGGCGCCACCGCCCGAATCCGAGCCCGCTACGATCAGTACTCGTCCCTGCATCCTTCGTTCCGATACCCTGAAAGCGTCATGCCACCTTGGACAGCGCCTCCACGATACCATCGACGACGCGGCCGATCACAACCTCATCCTCGCCCTCCGCCATGACCCGGATCAGCGGCTCAGTGCCGGAGGGACGGATGACCACGCGGCCACGCTCGCCAAGCGTCTGCCGGGCCGCGTCTATCGCCTTCTTCACATTATCGTTATCGAGCGGCTTGCCGCCGCTGGTGCGGACATTCTTGAGGATCTGCGGCATGGGCGCAAACTTGCGGCAGACCTCGCTGACGCGACGGCCCTGCTCGGCGATCACCGAAAGGATCTGCAACGCGGCGATCAGGCCATCGCCGGTGGTGGAGAAATCGGACAGGATGATGTGGCCGGACTGCTCTCCGCCGAGGTTGCAGCCGCTCCGGCGCATCTCCTCCAGCACATAGCGGTCGCCGACCTTGGTTCGGGTGAGCGACAGGCCGCGCTCGATCAGGAAACGCTCGAGGCCGAGATTGGACATGATGGTGGCCACCACGCTGCCACCCTGCAGCCGGCCATCCTGGTGCCAGCGCTCGGCGATCACCGCCATGAGCTGGTCACCGTCGATGAGCTGGCCATTCTCGTCCGCCATCACGAGCCGGTCCGCATCGCCGTCGAGGGCGATGCCGAGATGGGCGTGATGGGTGATGACGGCGGTACGCAGCGCCTCGGTCGCGGTCGAGCCGCAATTGCGGTTGATATTGAATCCGTCCGGGGCCACGCCGATTGGTATGACCTCCGCCTCCAGTTCCCACAATACGGTCGGCGCCACCTTGTAGGCGGCGCCGTTGGCGCAATCCACAACGATCTTGAGGCCGGCGAGATTGCGCCCCTTGGGAAAGGTGTTCTTCGCATACTCGATATAGCGTCCGGCTGCATCCTCGAGCCGCTGCGCCCGGCCGAGCTTGGCCGACGGCGCAAGCGACTCGGCAAGCCCGCCCGCCATGCGGCGTTCGATCTCCGCCTCGACATCGTCGGAAAGCTTGTAGCCGTCCGGCCCGAACAGCTTGATCCCGTTATCCTCATAGGCATTGTGCGAGGCCGACACCATGACACCAAGATCGGCGCGCAGCGAGCGCGTCAGCATGGCGACCGCCGGTGTCGGCATCGGCCCGACAAGAACGACGTCCATCCCGACCGAGATGAAGCCCGCGGTCAGCGCCGGTTCGATCATGTAGCCGGAAAGACGGGTATCCTTGCCGATCACCACCCTGTGCCGGTGGCTGCCGCGCATGAACTGCGCGCCCGCCGCCATGCCCACCCGGAGCGCCGTCTCCGCCGTCATCGGTTCGCTGTTGGCCATCCCGCGGATGCCATCGGTTCCGAACAGCCTGCGCGCCATCGAGTTCCCCGAAATGTCAGTTGTCCCCGCTGGTTGGTTTATACCAGAAAGGTTGATGAATCGTCATGTGACGGCGGACACCCGGCGGACTCCTGGCGCCGGATCAGGACTCCGCCCGCGCGATCGCTCCGGCAACCGCCAGCGCCTGGACAGTCGCTTCCACGTCATGCACCCGCAGCCATTGCGCACCCCGCGCCGCGCCGGCGAGTCCGGCCGCGAGCGAGCCGCCGAGCCTGCGTTCCACCGGCTGGCCACCGCCGATCCGGCCGATGAAGCCTTTGCGCGAGACCCCGAGCAGTAGCGCGCAGCCCAACCCGTGAAACAGCGCAAGGCCGGACAGGAGCGCAAGATTGTGCTCCGTCGTCTTGCCGAAACCGATGCCCGGATCGATGGCGATGCGCCCGGCCGCTATGCCCGCCTGACGGCAAGCAGCGATGCGTGACGCGAGGTAATCGTAGACATCGAGCAGAACGTTATTGTAACGCGGATCGCGCTGCATGTCCGCCGGACTGCCTTGGGCATGCATCAGTACGACCGAAGCAGCCGAGCCGGCGACGATATCGAGCGACGCCGGATCGTGGGTCAGCGCGCTGACATCGTTGATGACGCTGGCGCCGCGTTCCAGCGCCGCCGCCATACAGGAGGCATGGCGGGTGTCGATGGAAATTCCGAGCCCCGCCCCCGCCAGGCCGTCAAGAACAGGCAGGATCCGCGCCAATTCCTCCTCCCGGCTGACCGGCAGGGCGCCGGGTCGGGTGGATTCGCCGCCGATATCGACGAGATCGGCGCCTTCCACTTGCAGCCTGCGGGCGCAGGCGATCGCCGCATCCGTCGCGAAATGGGTCCCGCCATCGGAGAAGCTGTCGGGGGTGACATTGACAACCCCCATGACGCGCGTCCGCGCCGCATCGTAGCCGGCAAAAGTCGGTCGTGCGGCGGTCAGGTTGCCAAACGCTACTTCCGCCTCGGCGGGCAGGCCCGACACCCGGCCATCCTCGACCCGCAGACGCCTCACCCGGCGGACGGAGGCGCCATCGCGCTTGATGACATCGAGCCCGGTGAATGCGACCGGCCCGCCGGCGAGCGCCAGAGCGCTACCGCAGGCCAACGCCCGGCGCGCCTGGACGCCGGAATCGAGCCCGCAAGGCAGCAGGTAAAGAGGCGACACGGACCTCGCCGAAACGTTCAGGCGCTAGGTTGCGGCTTGGGATCGAAACCGCCGGCGCTGGGCTTGCCCCTGGTCGGCGGCACGGCGGACCGGCTGCCCCCTTCGGGCGGATGGCTCTCCGGCTCGCTCGGCCGCATCACGGGCTCGCCGCGAATCACGGCCCGCATCTCCTCGCCCGAAAGCGTCTCGTATTCGAGCAGGGCCTTGGCCACGGCATGCAGCGCGTCCACATGCTCGTTCAGGATGCTCCGCGCCCTGCCCTCCGCCTCTTCGATGAAGCGGCGTACCTCCGCATCGATCAGTTCGGAGGTCGCTTCCGACACGTTCTGCGTCTGCGTCACCGAATGGCCGAGGAAGAGTTCCTGTTCATTGGCGTTGTAGCGCACCCGGCCGAGTTTCTCACTCATGCCATACTCCGTGACCATGGCGCGTGCCAGCTTGGTCGCCTGCTGAATGTCGTTCGCCGCGCCGGTGGTGACATTGTCCGTGCCGAAGATGATTTCCTCGGCGATGCGCCCGCCGAAGGTCATGGCAAGGCGCGATTCCATCTCGCCGCGGGACCAGGACAGGCGATCGCGCTCGGGCAGGCTCATGGTGACGCCGAGCGCGCGCCCGCGCGGGATGATGGTCACCTTGTGCACCGGATCGCATTTGGGGAGATGCAGCGCCACCAGCGCATGCCCCGCCTCGTGATAGGCGGTGAGTTCCTTTTCCTTCTCGCTCATCACCATGGACCGCCTCTCGGCGCCCATCATGACCTTGTCCTTTGCCGCCTCGAGATCGGGCATGGTGACGACGCGCTTGCCGCGCCGGGCGGCGAGCAGTGCCGCCTCGTTCACCAGGTTGGCCAGATCGGCGCCGGAGAAACCTGGCGTGCCACGGGCAATGACGCGCGGATCGACATCGGGGCCGGTCGGCACCTTGCGCAGATGCACGCGCAGGATCTTCTCGCGACCGAGAATGTCAGGATTGGGCACCACCACCTGCCGGTCGAAGCGGCCCGGGCGCAGCAGCGCCGGATCGAGTACGTCGGGCCGGTTGGTTGCCGCGATCAGGATGACGCCCTCGTTCGCCTCGAAGCCGTCCATCTCGACCAGAAGCTGGTTGAGGGTCTGCTCGCGCTCGTCGTTGCCGCCACCGAGGCCCGCGCCGCGATGCCGGCCGACCGCGTCGATCTCGTCAATGAAGATGATGCAGGGCGCGTTCTTCTTGCCCTGCTCGAACATGTCGCGCACGCGCGAGGCGCCGACGCCGACGAACATCTCTACGAAGTCGGAGCCGGAAATGGTGAAGAAGGGTACGTTTGCCTCGCCGGCGATGGCGCGGGCAAGCAGGGTCTTGCCGGTGCCCGGCGGGCCGACCAGCAGCACGCCCTTGGGGATGCGCCCGCCGAGGCGCTGGAACTTCTGCGGATCTCGCAGGAACTCGACGATCTCCTCCAGTTCTTCCTTTGCCTCGTCGATGCCGGCCACGTCCTCGAAGGTGACGCGGCCCTGGCGTTCCGTCAGCAACCGCGCCCGGGACTTGCCGAAGCCCATCGCCTTGCCGCCGCCGGACTGCATCTGGCGCATGAAGTAGACCCACACGCCCACCAGAAGCAGCATTGGGAACCAGTTGATCAGGATACCAAGCAGGGAGGGCGAGCCTTCGTCGCCGGGCGCCACGGCGATGCGCACGTTACGCTCGCGCAGTTTCTCGATCAGCGCCGGGTCGTCCGGACGGAAGGTGGAGAAGCTGCGCCCGTCCCGGGTATGGCCGGACAGCACGCCGCCCTGGATGGTCACGTCGGTGACCGCGCCGGCCTCCAGCTCGTTCAGGAAATCGGAATAGGCAAGGCTGTTGCCGCCGCCACGCGTGGCCGGGCCCTGGAACAGGTTGAACAGCGCCACCAGAAGCAGCGCGATGATGACCCAGAGTGCGAGGTTCCTGCCGGAGAAGTTCACCTGCTATCGTCCTTACATACGCCAACCGGGAGAGGCGACCGGGCCGCCCCGACGGCCGAACACGGAAATCCTGTTCCGTTCAGTCTAGCATTAACAGTACGGGTTTGACGCAACCTTAAAGTAGGTCGCGACCCGGCCCAGGCCACCTGGCTACCGGCGAAGCAATGTAAAATTCCGCAGAAAAGTCATGAAACTCCGGTGCCCTGCAGTAATTCAGGTGGGGGACCGCAAGCACCCCTTCAAGTCCCTTCAGCGCCGGCAAAGTACGCCGTACGGCCGATGGCAGGTGGTGGGCCGCCGCCCGCGCCGGCGCTGGCAGGGCAGCATAGTGCGCCGCCTCCAGCACGCCGACGCGCAAGACCCGCCCGGGTTTGGGGGCAAGTCGGATCAGGAAGCGCCGGTCCCAGAGGAGGCCATTGCCACCGGTCTCGGGCAGCGCCAGATCGGCGGCGACGGCGCGTTCCTCGCGGGCGATCAGGATGCGTGAACGCCAGGGCAGGATGCGGCAGCCCATGAATGTGCGCCCCCGTCCGAGTCTGGCGCCGACGATCGCTGCGTGCAGCGCCTCAAGCCGCTCGAGCCGCGCCGGGCGGGCCGCGCCGCTTACCCCCATGAGCAGGCGTGAGAGCGCCCGCAGGCCGACCTCCTCGGGCGCATCGGCGAGGCCCGCCGCATCCAGCAGTGCGAAGCCGGCCTGGTCCATCGTCGCGGTTTCGCCCAGCAGCCGGACTGAATAATGGTCAAGCGCGGACTTGGCGCGGCGCATCCTTGCGGCGGTGGCGGCGAGGCGGCGGGCGCCCATGCCCTCGGCAGCCAGCATCGGCATCAATCGCCGCAGCCGTACCCGGGCAAAGGCTTCGTTCCGGTTGCCCGGATCCTCCTCCCAGGTCAGGCCATGGGCCTCCAGGGTCGCCCGCAACCGCGCGCGCGGCAAGCCAAGCAGGGGACGCAGCAAGGTCACCTCGTCGGCCGGGCGTTTCGTCACCGGCGCCATGGCGGCAAGACCGTCGACGCCGCTGCCCCGCCCCAGGCGCAGAAGAAATGTCTCGGCCTGGTCGTCCCGATGATGCGCGAGGAGGAGATAAGCGATGCCGGCCGCCCGGCAGGCCGCGGCCAGCAGCCGGTAGCGCGTCTCGCGCGCCGCCTCCTGCAGGTTGGATCTCGGGACTGGCCCGGAGCGGACCAGTGTCCGCGCCTCGATGCCGAGTGCGACAAGCCGGGCCTCAGTCCGCCGGGCCTCGTCGGCCGATTCCGGTCGAAGGCGGTGATCGACGATCAGGGCGAGCGGGCTGATGCCCTTGCCCCGGCACCAGTCCCGCGCCAGGAGGGCGAGCGCCAGGCTGTCTGCGCCGCCGGAGCAGGCGATGGCCAGTCGGGCCGGCTGCGCGGGCGGAAGGCCAAGCTCGTCCATCAGGGTGGCGAATTCCGCCGCCCCGACGGGTTCGAACGGAGCCGGGCCGGCGCTCACTTGCAGCCGGCTTGCGCCTGCTCGCGCTGCGCCTGCTGTTTGATACGCGCCTCCGCGTTCGGGAATTCCTTGGCGAGCTGCTGGAAGACCGTGCAGGCCTCCTGCTTCTGGCGCAGCGCGTTCAGGCTCATGGCGAGCTTGAGCAGCGAATCCGGCGCCTTGGTGCCCTTCGGATAAGTCTGGTAGCCGGCAAGAAACGCCTGTGCCGCCTCACGATACTGCTGGCGCACATAGTGGCTTTCGCCAAGCCAGTATTGCGCCGCGCTCGCCAGGGCGTCCTTGGGATGCGCCTTGACGAACTCGCCCAGCGCAATCTCCGCCGCGTCATATTCGCCCCGGTGCAACAGCCCGGTGGCGAAGGCATACTGATCCTGCACGCTGCCCGCCGGCAGGCGCGCGCGCGCCGCCGCACCGGCGCCGGCCGCGGCCGGAGCGGTGGGAGCCTGTGCCTGCTGCTGGGCCGCCTGTCGGCTCTGCTCGCTCACCGCGCTGGCCGGAATGCGTCCCAGGATTCCGGGCTGGGCAGATGATTGCGGCAGCCCCTGCGCCTGCGCCCCCGTCGGAGCCTGCGTGGCAGCCGCCACCGGCGCGCCCGTCGCGGCGGCCGGTGCCTCGCCCTGCTGCTGCATCGCCTGGCGCTCGAGCTGGGCGAGGCGGAAATCCACGTCCTGCACCAGCTTGTCCATGCGGCCGGCGGTCTGCCCGGTCCGGTGGTCGATCTCCTCGATCCGCCCGGTAAGCTGGCGGATCAGGGATTCAAGCTCGTCCATGCGCAGCGAGAGCTGGTTGAACTGCTGCGTCGAGAGATCGCCGCCCGTGGCCGGCGCATAACCGCGCGCCGGTGCACCGGAGGGGGTGGTCGCGCCGCGATTGACCTGGCGCTGGAGCTGGTTGACCTCGGCTTCCAGGCGCTGCATCCGCTCGACCACGGCGCGCCATTCGTTCTGCGTCTGCGCCGATGCCGGCAGGTGCAGGAACGCGGCGGCCGCCAGGGCCGCCAGCAGGACAAGGTGCGGAGTTTGGCGCGCGCTCAGCTTCATAACCGGTGCCTCTGGTCGCTGGGACGAATGCGGCGGCGGGCGGATGGCGACCGGCATCCTCGCTCCGATCTCCGTCCGACACACCGAAAGCCGCAGCATGTCACTGAAATCGGGCCGAAATAAGATTCATCGCCGCTCCTGATCGGTTCCGGAAACGACGACGCCCGCTCCCGCCGGTTGAAGCCGGCTGGAGCGGGCGCATCTCATACCTCGCGAGCGAGGATCGCCGGACTTAGTTGGCGACCACCGTCACCGAGCGGCGGTTCTGCGACCATGCGGCCTCGTTGCTGCCCAGCGCCGCCGGACGCTCCTTGCCGTAGGAAATGGTGCGGATCCGCGCCTCGGCAACGCCCTGGCTCATCAGGAAGCGCTTCGCCGCATTGGCGCGCCGCTCGCCGAGCGCGAGGTTGTATTCGCGCGTGCCACGCTCGTCGCAGTGACCTTCGATGACAACCGTCTTCTGCGGATACTGCCTGAGCCAAGCCGCCTGCCGCTCCAGCGTTGCACGGGCCGCCGGCTTCAGGTCGAACTTGTCGAAGTCGAAAAAGACGCGATCGCCGACATTGAGTTCGAAGTCAGCCTTCGTGCCAGGCGTCACGGCCGGAGCCGTCGTCGTCGGGGCTGTGGCGGTCGTGGCAGGGGCAGCGCCCTGGCCACCGGCACCGGCTGCTGTTCCGGTCGTCTCCGGCGTGCTTTCGCAAGCTGCCAGAAGCAACGCCGCGGCGGCAACGCCGAGGAACTTGGAACCAAAACTGTTGAGGCGCATTTTCTTGTTCCCCCTCCGAGGGATCTGGAAACCTTGACGCGTTCGATTTGGCAGCCCCCGGCGTGGGAGCCTCCGCTCCGCACCAGGACCGTGTGACTGCATGGGCCTTGACGCGCCGCGGAATATATACACCGGAATGAGGCAAATCAAGCCTGTCACATTACAGTTATTGCCTTTCCGCCTAAGTAATCGGTACTAGTTTTTGCACCGCAACACGTCTCACGGGGAGAGCGGCGACCAAGCGGGATCAGATGCATCACCAGGAGTGATAATCTCGCGCAGGTTGTGGCCGGTCAGGTCGACGGACCAGAGCCGCACCCGCGCGCCCCGTCCCTGGGCGTCGCCCGGGGTCTCGCGAAAGAACATCAGCACCCGCCCGTTCGGCGCCCAGGTCGGTCCTTCCTGGTGGTAAGCCTCGGTCAGGATGCGCTCGCCCGACCCGTCCGTGCGCATCACGCCGATGTAGAAATTGCCGCGAAGCTGTTTGGTGAAGGCAATGAGGTCGCCACGGGGCGACCAGACCGGCGTTCCATAGCGACCCTCGCCGAAACTGATACGGCGTTGACCGGAACCATCCGCTTCCATCACGTAGATTTGTTGACGCCCGCCACGATCGGACTCAAAGGTGACGAAGCGGCCGTCCGGCGAATAGCTGGGGGCGGTATCGATGGCCGGATCGCTGGTCAGGCGCTGCACCTGGCGGGTTCGCAGGTCCATGGCATAGATGTCCGAATTGCCGTCCTGCGCCATGCTCATGATCACCTTGTTGCCGTTCGGCGCGAAGCGCGGCGCGAAGGTCATGCCGGGGAAGTCGCCGACCACCTCCTGCTGTCCGGTGTCGATGTTGAACAGGAACACGCGCGGGCGGTTGTTGAAGTACGAGAGATAGGTGATCTCCTGCTGCGAGGGCGAGAAGCGCGGCGTCAAAACGAGATAGCGGCCATCGGTCAGGTAGCGCAGGTTCTCGCCATCCTGGTCCATGATGGTGAGGCGCTTCTGGCGCTGGTTCTTCGGACCGCTTTCGGAAATGAAGACGATGCGGGTGTCGAAATAGCCATCCTCGCCGGTGATGCGCTTGTAGATGGCGTCCGAGACCTTGTGCGCGATGCGCCGCCAGTTGTCCGGCGTGGTGGCATAGACGAAGCCGGTGAGCTGCTGCTCGGCGAACACGTCCCACAGGCGGAACTCGACCCGCAGCCTCCCGTCGGCCGTCGCCTCGACACGGCCGACGACGAGCGCCTGTGCGTTGATGACGCGCCAATCCTGGAAGCGCGGCAGCACGTTGCGCATGGCCGACGGCGCCTGGATATGCGCGCGCGGATCGAGCGGCTGGAACAGACCCGAGCGTTGCAGGTTGTTGCGGATGACGCCGGCCAGTTCCTTGCCGATCTGCTCGCTGCGCGGGCTCTCGGCATCGAAGTCGGAGATGGCGATCGGCAGCGGCTGCACCACGCCGCGATTGAGATCGAGCTGGATCTGCGCCGTCGCCGCGGTCACCGCGAGGAACAGAAGCGTCAGCCCCGCGCCAAGCGCGACGAAGACATGCCGAAGGGCAGCAATCGGGTTCGTTGTCGTCGACATCATCCGTCCATCACCTTTCGTTCGTCCCTGCCCGCCTCGTTCAACCGCCACAGAAAGCGCGTGAATCGAAGTTCAGGATGAAGGGCTGGTTCCAGCGCGCCAGATCGCCCGGCGGAAACTTGAGCGGCTGCGTCATCAGAACGGCGCGCAGCGCCGCCTGCGCCGCCGCAGCCCAGCTTTCCCGACCGGGGGTGAAGAGCTGGCCCTGATCGAGTATCTGTGGCTGGTCGCGCAGCGAACCATCCGGATTGTAGTGCGCCTGGACGCGCACGACGATCTTGTCGGCATCCTTGCGGCCGCAATCGAGATTCCAGTTGCGCTGGATCTGCGCCACCAGGAAATCGCGCTCCCCCTGCGTCACCGGCGCAAGCGGGCTGGACGGCGCGTTCGGCACCGGACGGGCGGCGCTCTGCGGCGCGGGCTGCGGCGGCGCGGCAGGCTGCGGCGCCGAGGAAGGCGTGCGCGGCGCGCGGTCGAGCAGCGCGGCAAGCTTGTTCGGATCGAACGCCGGCTTTGGCGGTTCCGGCTTGGGCCTGGGCTTGGCGATCGGCTCCGGCGGCGCCGGTTCCGGCTTCTTTGGTGCTGGCTCCGCTCGCGGCGCAGGTTCCGGCTTCGGCGGCTCGGGCTTGGGCGGCTCGGGCTTGGGCGGCTCGGGCTTGGGCGGCTCGGGCTTCGGCGGTTCCGGCTTGGGCGGCTCGGGCTTCGGCGGTTCCGGCTTGGGCGGTTCCGGCTTCGGCGGTTCCGGCTTGGGCGGTTCCGGCTTCGGCGGTTCCGGCTTGGGCGGCTCGGGCTTGGGCGGTGCGGCCGGCGGTGGCGCATTGGTCCGCTCTGCGACCGGTGCCAGCTCGACAAGGACGACCGGCTCGTCGAGAACCGGCGGCTCGCGGAAGTTCCATGGCACGCCAAACATCGCGAGCAGCATGATCGCGACGTGGAACGTCATGGAAAGAAAGACCGCCTTGCGCACTCCGTTCCCCTGCTCTAGCGCCCGCTAACGGCTGCGCCTCAGCCGCCCGAGCGGCGTCCGCGCGTCTCGGCACGCGGTTCCGCCGGCCGTTCGGTAAGCAGCGCAACCTTGGTGAACCCGGCCGCGTTGATCGTGCCCATGACCTCCATCACCCGGCCGTAGCCGATCGCCTTGTCGCCGCGCACGAAGATGCGCCGCTCCGGCGCACCCCGAACGATGGCGGAGAGCCGCGGGACCAGTTCGTCCAGCCGCACCTCCGTCTTCTGCAGATATATGCGTCCCTGCGCGTCGATCGAGACTTCCAGCGGCTCGTCCGTGCCCTGGATCTGCTGTGCGGAGGTCTTTGGCAGATCGATGTTGACGCCGGTGGTGAGCAGCGGTGCCGTGACCATGAAGACGATCAGCAGCACCAGCATGACGTCGACCAGCGGCGTCACATTGATCTCGCTCATCGGCGCCCGGCGCGTATGGCGTGCCCTGCCGCCCTGGGGAAGCTGCATGGCCATGGCTCAGCCCGTCCCTTCGTCGAGTTGGCGCGACAGGATCGCCTGAAATTCGCCGGCGAAGCCCTCGAGCCGCGTGCAATAGCGGTTCATGTCGGTGGAGAACTTGTTGTAGGCGACCACCGCCGGAATGGCGGCGACCAGCCCCATGGCGGTGGCGAACAGCGCCTCGGCGATGCCCGGGGCCACCACCGCGAGGGAGGTATTCTTGGTCTGCGCGATGGAATGGAAGCTGTTCATGATGCCCCAGACGGTGCCGAACAGCCCGATGAAGGTCGCCGTCGAGCCGACCGTCGCCAGCACGCCAAGATAGCGCTCCAGCCGCTCCATCTCGCGGTCGATGGTGACGCGCATGACCTGCGCGATGCGCTGCTGCACGCCGCCGACCAGACCCTCGCCGCGCATCAGCCCGCGCTCGGTCGAGCGGTGCCATTCGCGCATGGCGGCGGCGAAGAGCACCGCCATGGGATTGTCGGGCCCGATGCCAATGCGCTCGTAGAGCCGGTCGAGCGATCCGCCGGACCAGAACTCGCTTTCGAACTTGTCGGTCAGCGCCACGACGCGGCGCATGCGCAGGATCTTCTCGAAGATGATCGCCCAGCACCAGACCGAGGCGAAGAGCAGGCCGATCATGACCGCCTTTACCACCCAGTCCGCTTGCAGGAAGAGCCCCAGGACCGAAAGATCGGTGGAGATCGACCCGGGGAGCGCGGCCGCATTCACTGTTTCATTGCCCATGTTTGTCCTCGAACCAGAAACTCATTGCCCGGCGACCGGCCGCAGCGCCGCCACCACCTGCGCGGGAAGCCGGCGCGGCCGGCCCGCCCGGTCAATGCAGGCGATACGCACATCGGCCTGCACCAGTTCTTCCTCGCCGCGCCGCACCACCTGGCGTGCGGTCAGGCTGGCACCGCGCATCTCGGCGATCGAGGAATGCACCTCGATTTCGTCATCGAGCCGAGCCGGGCGCAGATATTCGAGCGCACAGGCGCGCACCGCCAGCGCCAGCCCCTGCTCCTCCAGCAGCCGTTGCTGGTTCACGCCGAGCAGGCGCAGCAGATCGCTGCGCGCCCGTTCGGCGAAACGCAGGTAGTTGGCGTAATAGACGATGCCCGAGGCATCGGTGTCCTCCCAATAGACGCGCAGCGCCAGCACGTGGCGACCATCCGCGATGCGGCCGAAGCGGGCGGGGTCAGACATCCGCCTCCTCCTGGCCGGCAAGCAGGTCGAGTTGCGCGCGCAATCCCTTCGGAGTGTCGAGGCCGAGATGGCGGAAGGCGCCCGCCGCCAGCATGCGACCGCGCGGCGTGCGCTGCAGCAGCCCCTGCTGGATCAGATACGGCTCGATGATGTCCTCGATCGCATCGCGCGGCTCCGAGAGCGCCGCCGCGATCGTCTCGACGCCCACCGGGCCGCCGCCGTAATCCTCGGCGATGCATCGCAGATAGCGCCGATCCATGGCGTCGAGGCCGATATGATCGACCTCGAGCCTTGAGAGCGCCGCATCGGCCCCGGCGCGATCGATGCGACCGGCGCCCGCCACCAGCGCGAAATCGCGGACCCGGCGCAGCAGCCGCCCGGCGACGCGCGGCGTGCCGCGCGCGCGATGCGCGATCTCCGCCGCGCCATCGTCCGCGAGGTCCATGCCAAGCACCCGCGCGCCGCGTCGCACGATCAGTTCCAGCTCCTCGGGTTCGTAGAAATTCAGGCGCGCCGGAATGCCGAAACGGTCGCGGAGCGGCGTGGTCAGCAGGCCCGAGCGCGTCGTCGCGCCGATCAGCGTGAAGGGCGGCAGGTCGATGCGCACCGAACGCGCAGCCGGGCCCTCGCCGATGATCAGGTCGAGCTGGAAATCTTCCATCGCGGGATAGAGGATCTCTTCCACCGCCGGGCTCAGGCGGTGGATCTCGTCGATGAACAGCACATCGCGCGCCTCGAGATTGGTGAGCAGCGCCGCAAGGTCGCCCGCCTTGGCGATCACCGGTCCGGAGGTGGCGCGGAAATTGACGCCAAGCTCGCGCGCCACGATCTGCGCCAGCGTGGTCTTGCCAAGGCCGGGCGGACCAAAGAAGAGCACGTGATCGAGCGCATCGCCGCGCGCGCGCGCGGCATCGATGAAGACGCGGAGATTCTCGCGCACCTGGCGCTGGCCGATGAAATCCTCGAGCGTCTGCGGCCGAAGCTGCGCCTCCGCGCCGTCGCCCTCGCGCGGCGCGCCCTGCAACAGGCGATCCGTTTCGCGGCTCATCGCGCCAGCTCCTTGAGGCCGGCGCGGATCAGCCGGTCGAGACCCGCATCGCCGCCCAACTCGCGCGCCGCGCGCGCCACGGCGGCGAAGGCGTCGGCACGCCGGTAGCCGAGATTGACCAGGGCGGAGACCGCATCCGCCGCCCGTCCGCCGCCGGCCTCGGTGCCGGCCGGCCCCACGCTCTCGGCCAGCATCGCGCGGCCGGCCGGGAGTTCGCCCGCCTTGTCCTTGAGTTCGGTAAGAATGCGCGTGGCGAGCTTGGCCCCGACACCATCGGCACGCGTAATCTGCGCCTTGTCCTGCGCGGCTATGGCCTGCGCCAGTTCTGCCGGTCCCAGGCTCGAAAGAATGGCGAGGGCAACCCGCGCGCCGACACCCTGCACCGTCTGCAGCAGGTTGAACCAGCGCTGCTCGGCGCGGTCGAGAAAGCCATAGAGGTGAATATGGTCCTCGCGCACATGCGTCTCGATCAGCAGCCGCACCGGCTCGCCTGGCCGCGGCAGGCCGCGCAGGGTGCGAGCCGAACAGAAGACGACGTAGCCGACCCCGCCGACATCGATCATGGCGGAGGTCTCGCCCAGGCTGTCGAGCGTGCCGGAGAGTTTTCCGATCATGGCGCGGCCCCGGCCAGCACCCGGCCGCCGGCCCAGCGTTCGCGGCTCGCCGCGTGATGGGCATGGCAGATGGCGACCGCCAGCGCGTCCGCCGCGTCCGGCCCGCTGATGGCGACGCCGGGCAGCAGCACGCGCACCATGGCGTGGATCTGCTCCTTCTCCGCGTGGCCGCCGCCGACCACCGATTTCTTGATCAGGTTCGGCGAGTATTCAGCGATGGCGATGCCAGCCTGCGCCGGCACCAGCAGCGCGATGGCCCGCGCCTGGCCGAGCTTGAGGGTCGATCCGGGATTCTTGTTCACGAATGTCTCCTCGACGGCCGCCCAGTCGGGCCGGTATTGCTCGATGATCGCCTTCAGTCCGTCATGAAGCTGCACCAGCCGGCGCGGCAGATCGGTTTCGGCTTCCGAACGCACCGAGCCGTTCGCCACGTGGCTCAGGCGGTTGCCGCGCACCTCGATCAGCCCCCAGCCGGTGGATCGCAGCCCCGGATCGAGCCCGAGCAACCGGATGGCGCGCCGCTCCATGCCGGGGCTTCCCTTCAGGCCGAAAGTTTCTGCAGGACGTCTTCGGCAATCTCGAAATTGGCAAAGACGTTCTGCACGTCGTCATTGTCCTCGAGCACTTCGAGCATCTTGAGCAGGGTCTGGGCCTTTTCCTCGTCGGGCACTGGCACCGTGTTCTGCGGCCGCCAGATCAGCCTCGCCGATCGGGGTTCGCGAAAGCGGGCCTCCAGTGCCTCGCGCACCGCATTGAAACTCTCCGCATCGCAGAAGACCTCGTGTCCGTCCGCGTCGGAGACGCAATCCGCCGCCCCCGCCTCGAGCGCCGCCTCGAACACCTCGTCGGCGGAGGCGACATCCGGCGCATAGACGATCTGGCCGACGCGCTCGAACATGAAGGAGACCGAATTGGTTTCGCCAAGCGCCCCGCCATGCTTGGTGAAGGCGGAGCGCACTTCGCCGGCGGTGCGGTTGCGGTTGTCGGTCAATGCCTCGATGATGACGGCAACGCCGCCCGGCCCGTAACCCTCGTAGCGGACTTCCGCGAAATTGTCGCCCTCGGCGCCGCCCGCGCCGCGCTTGATCGCGCGCTCGATCGTGTCCTTGGGCATATTGGCGTTGCGCGCCGCGTTGATCGCCGCGCGCAGGCGCGGATTGGCGTTGGGGTCGGGGAGCCCGTTGCGGGCCGCCACCGTGAGTTCGCGGATCAGCTTGGTGAAGACCTTGGCGCGCTTGGCATCCTGCGCGCCCTTGCGGTGCATGATGTTCTTGAACTGGGAATGGCCGGCCATTCGGAGAAAACCCTAAGGTTGGGCAAAAATGCACCGTCTATACCACATCTTGTAGTATTGGCTAGGGGTAAGGGCTATCAGCGCAATATGGCAACAGTTTGACTGTCCCAAACCGGGCCTGCCGCCGGGCGGATCAGTCCGGCTCGACCATCGCCGGCTTGAGCCGGCCGCCGATGCGGACCGGCTCGATCCGGATGGCGAGCCCCGTCCGGTCGTCGGTCTCCACATAGACCCCGCACAGGGTGGCGGGACCCGCCGCCGGCTCGAAACGGCCGCCCGGGATCTTGCGCGTGAAGCGGGCGAGCGGCTCGCCCTTGTCCATCCCGATCACCGAATTGTAATCGCCGCACATGCCGGCATCGGTCTGGTAGGCGGTGCCGCCCGGCAGGATCTGGGCATCGGCGGTCGGGACGTGGCTGTGCGTGCCGCAGACCAGCGAGGCCCGCCCGTCGACGAAATGGCCCATCGCCATCTTCTCCGAAGTGGCCTCGCCATGGATATCGACGAGAATGAAGTCGACCGTCACGCCCAGGCGCATGCGGGCCAGTTCCTGTTCCACCGTCTGGAACGGGTCGTCGAGCGGGTCCATGAAGACCCGTCCCATGACATGCACGATGGCGACTTTGCGCCCGCGCGGGGCGGCGAAAACTCCGACGCCCTTGCCCGGCGTGCCTTTCGGATAGTTGTGCGGCCGCAGCAGCTTCGGATCGCCGCCAATATAGGCGAGCGTCTCCTTCTGGTCCCAGGCATGATTGCCAAGCGTGATGGCGTCGACGCCGGCGGCATAGAATTCCTCGCAGATCTTGCCCGTGATGCCGAAACCGCCAGCGGCGTTCTCGCCATTGACCGCCACGAAATCGAGCCCGAGCTTTTGGCGAAGGCCGGGAATCTCGGCGAGGATGGCCTCGCGCCCGGACCGGCCCACCACATCGCCGCAATAGAGCACTCTCACGCCACTCTCCTCGCCCCGTTCTCGGTCACGATCCAGTCGAGCCTCTGATCGCCCGCCTCGTGGGGGAGGCACGCCACCTCCTGCGCGGCGAAGGCAAGCCCGACCGCCACCAGCGCCGGCCGCGCGCGGCGCAGCGCCTCGAGCGTGCGGTCATAGAACCCGCCGCCATAGCCGAGCCGTCCGCCCTGCCGATCGAAGGCAAGCAGCGGCACCAGCACCATGTCCGGCAGCAGTACCGGCACGCCCTCCGCCGGGATCATGACGCCAAACGGGCCGGGTCGCAGCAGATCGCCCCACCGGTAGGCATGGAAGGCGAGCGGTTGCCCCGGCCGCGCAGCACCGGGCAGGGCAAGCCGCGCGCCGCGTTCGGCCAGCAGTTCCATGAGCGGGCGCGGATCGAGTTCGTCCGCCAGCGGCCAATAGCCGGCAAATACCGCGCCGCCGGCCAGCGCCAGGCTGGCGCAGAAATGCCGCGCGACGGCGCGCGCGGCCACCGCCGCCCCGGCTGGCGGGATGGCGGCGCGGACCGCCCGTGCCCGCTGGCGCAGGGCGGTCTTGTCGCAGGACGCTTGCGGCAAACAGGGTACTTTCCGAATTCCGGCGCCGCGCCCGGGCAGGGCGGGCTGGTCTGGCAGACAGCGGACGGGGCCACCATGGCCGTTGGTCGTGACAATCCCTCCGTGGCCTGGAAAAACCAGGTGGGCGCCATATGCCCAAGGCCAGGGCCCTGGACAGGGACAGCTCCCAAGGAGTGATCTTTGTGGCCCCGGGGATGTTTGACCTGACGCACCGGGCAGCACACCGTCCGCCACCAAATTAGGTGCTATCCAGCCGGTCGGCAACCTTCTCGAG
>JAHCJQ010000027.1 GCA_026126215.1 Alphaproteobacteria bacterium | reverse complement strand
GTGGAGCGCGCGCGGTGAGCATGGCGGCGCTCGACATGGCAAGGGCGCTGGCGCGACGCTTCGAAGGGCTGCGCCTCGTTGCCTATCACGACGCGGCCGGCTTCCCGACTCAAGGGTACGGGCGGCTGCTGGCGCGCGAGCGATTCGCCGATCTTGCCCGCTTTCCGCCGATCGAAGAGGCGACCGCGGAGGCCTGGCTCGTCCAGGATCTTGCCCGCGCGGCGCGGGCGCTGGCGCAGCTCTGCCCGGTGCCGCTCGCAGACGGGCAGCGCGCGGCGCTGATCGACTTCGCCTTCAACCTCGGTGCCGGAAATCTGCAGGCATCGGCACTGCGGCGGATGGTGATCGAGGGGCGCCACGGCGAGGTGCCGGCCGAACTGATGCGCTGGGTGCATGCGGGCGGCGTGCGCCTCGCCGGACTCGTCCGCCGCCGGCGCGAGGAGGGCGAGATCTACGCCGCGGCGTGAGGCCGCGAGACCAGCCGTTCGAAGGCCAGCGCGGTGAGCAGGCCAAGCAGGACCCAGAAGACCAGGTTGACCGTGAGTGTCGCGACGGCGAACTCGGCCGCCAGTTCCGGCGGTGCGCTGCCGCTGCCCTCGGGCCAGGGCAGCCGCCAGAGATGGGGCAGGGCGAGCAGGGTGGCGCCGGCCACCTTCCAGGCGCGCCGCCGCGCGAAGGCGATGGCGAGCAGGCCGGCGGCGGTCGCCGCGGCGGTGGCGATCCACCAAAGCTGACGAAGTGCCAGATCGGGCACCACCGCCCCGGGGAGTTCCGGCGGCAAGCCGAGGGCGGGCGCCAGGACAAAGGCGGCATAGCCACCCAGCCCCCATGTCAGACCGCGCGGGCTGGCGAGGCCCATGAGGCCATAGCCGGCGAGCAGCAGCAGGGCATAGCCAATGCCCGCCAGCAGGTTGGCGAGCAGGCCGGTTGCCATGCGCGGCAGGCCCGGCCGTTCGGGCGCTACGAGCGGGGTTGCGTCGCCCTGTTCGTGCCGCTCGGCCTCGATGATGAGGGGGAGCTGGCGCGCGGCCTGCAGGCCGGTCAGCGCCAGAGCGGAAAGTATCCCGGCGAGCAACGCGGCCAGCAGGAAGCGGACCGGCAGGCGCACCATCATCTCCCTGTCATCAATGGCACGGGAAGGTCAGGGCGTGACGAGAATCGTGTGCCGCCGCATGCAATGCGTCCGGTCCGGCGAAACCGACGCCCCAGATGAGCAAGAGGCCGAGCGCACCGGTCAGAAGGGCAGCGCGCACCATCGCGCCCCGCCGCTCCGGCAGGGTGGTGGGCAGGACAGGACGGGTCAGACTGGTGCTGGTCATGCCGGGACGGCTCCCTTGCTTCCGGACCACTTCCGGGCGGTCTGGTTCCGGCGCCGATTATCCGTCAGGTCGCTGCCCCAAGGCAATGCGCCCGGCGGTTCGATGAACGACATGTGAGGCTCGCGCCCGTCCCTCGTCCGCCTTAATATGGATGCCGCGGGCAAGGAGGGGCCGAGGGCACGCATGTCGATTGTCGAAAAGTTCAGGTATGCCCTTGGGCGGCTCACGTGCCTTCCGGTCCGCAGCCGCGTGCCCGGCGGGGGCATCGTCGAGGCGACGACGGTGCTGCCCCTGGTGGGACTGATTGTCGGCTTTCTCGTCGCACTTGTTTTCGCGCTCAGTTTCTACTTCGGGCTGAACTCTTTTCTCTCGGCGCTGATCGCGGCGATTGCCCTGACCGGACTGCATGCCGGGCGGCCCGAGCACGGTCTCTGCCGCTTCGTCGAGGCCCTGCCCGGCCCGGGGCCCGAGGCGCGGCTGCTGCGGCTGCGCGGCGAAACGCTGGGCGCGCCGGCGGTGATCGCGCTGGTGGCAATGTTCCTGTTGCGCGCCGCGGCCCTCACCGCGCTCGGCGCGCCGATGCAGGTGTTCAACGGGCTGATCGCGGCCACCACGCTCGGCCTCGCCATGGTGGCTTTCGCCACCTACATGCTGCCTTCCGCGATCGGCTTCGATGCAGCGACCAGGCCGGGCGAGAGTGGCGAGGTCGAGGCGGAGCGGGATCGCCCTGATCCGGTCGAGCTGGCCTGGGCGCTGCTCATTGGCGCCATCGTAGCGGTGCTGGCGCTCGGCTTCGGCACGGCGCTGGCGGCCTGTCTTGCCGCCATCGCGGCGAGCCTGGCCGTACTGGCTCTGGCGCAGGCGCGGCTGAACGGGCGCACAGACGAGGTGCTGGGCGCGGTGCAGGTTTCGGCGGAGATCGCCGCGCTGCTCGCCGCCATCGCCGTGGTCGGAGCCGTCGAATAATCCACCAGAGGAAACAGGCAGGAGAATGCGGATGTCGTTGCACAAGAATCTGATCGCGGGCGCCTGGGTCGAGGGACAGGGAGAGACGCGCAACGTCAATCCCTCCGATACGGCGGACCTGGTCGGTGTCTATGCGCAGGCTTCCGCGCAGCAGGCGGCGGAGGCGGTCGAGGCGGCACGGCGCGCCTTCCCCGCCTGGTCCACCGGATCGATCCAGGCACGCGCCGACATGCTCGATCGCATCGGCACGGAGATTCTGGCGCGCAAGGACGAGCTTGGCCGGCTGCTCTCGCGCGAGGAGGGCAAGACACTGCCCGAGGGCATCGGCGAGGCGACGCGCGCCGGCCAGATCTTCCGTTTCTTCGCCGCCGAGGTGGTGCGCGTGCAGGGCGAGAAGCTCGCCTCGGTCCGGCCAGGCGTCGAGGTCGAGATCACGCGCGAGCCGCTTGGCGTGATCGGCATCATCACGCCGTGGAACTTCCCGATCGCCATTCCAGCCTGGAAGATCGCGCCGGCGCTGGCCTATGGCAACTGCGTCGTCTTCAAGCCGGCGGATCTGGTGCCGGGTTCGGCCTGGGCGCTGGCCGAGATCATCCAGAAAGCCGGCCTGCCGGAGGGCGTCTTCAATCTGGTGATGGGCCGCGGCTCGGTGATCGGCCAGGCGCTGCTCGACAATCCGAAGGTGACCGGCATCAGCTTCACCGGATCGGTCGAAACCGGGCGCCGCGTCGCGCAGCATGCCGTGGCGCGCATGGCGAAGGTTCAGCTCGAGATGGGCGGCAAGAATCCGCTGATCGTGCTCGACGATGCGGCGCTCGACGTGGCGGTCAACTGCGCCGTGCAGGGCGCCTACTACTCGACGGGCCAGCGTTGCACCGCGTCGAGCCGACTCATCGTCACCAAAGGCATCCATGACCGCTTCGTAGATGCGATGGTCGAGAAGCTCAAGTCGCTGAAGGTCGACGATGCGCTGGCGGCAGGCACCGATATCGGCCCTGTGGTCGATCTGGGCCAGCTCGAGAAGGACCTGGACTATGTCGATATCGGCGTGAAGGAAGGGGCGAAGCTCGCCTTCGGTGGCCAGCGCCTCAACCGCGCGAAGAACGGCTTCTACATGGCGCCGGCGCTGCTGACGGAGACGGACAGCCGGATGCGGGTCAACCGCGAGGAAATATTCGGGCCGGTTGCGAGCGTCATCGCGGCGCGCGACTACGAGGAAGCTCTGGCCATCGCCAACGATACCGATTTCGGCCTCTCCGCCGGCATCTGCACCACTTCACTGAAGCATGCTTCGCATTTCAAGCGTCACGCGGAGGCGGGCATGACCATGGTCAACCTGCCGACCGCGGGCGTGGACTATCACGTGCCTTTCGGCGGCAGGAAGGGCTCGAGCTATGGCCCGCGCGAACAGGGCCGATACGCCGTGGAATTCTATACCACCGTCAAGACGTCCTACACCGCGCCCTGACCGCGCCAGCGGCGCAGGCGTTCGATCTGCTCGCGGCTCGCGGCGTCCGGCTGGACGGCCGGCGGCCGTCCTTCGAGAGCCGGCAACAGGCCGCCGGCAAGCTGCTTGCCCAGTTCGACGCCCCACTGGTCGAAGGAGTGGATGTTCCAGACGATGCCCTGCACGAACACCTTGTGTTCGTAGAGGGCGATCAGCATGCCGAGCCGGCGCGGGTCCAGCGTCTCGAACAGGATCATGTTGCTCGGCCGGTCGCCGGGAAAGACCTTGTGCGGCAGCAGCTTCTCCAATGCTTCGCCGGCCAGGCCCTGCGCCATAAGTTCAGCGCGCGCCTCTTCCGCGGTCCGTCCCTGCATCAGCGCCTGCGCCTGCGCCAGAAGATTGGCGAGCAGGATGCGGTGGTGGTGGTCGAGCCCGTGCTGAGCGCGGGCGGGCGCCAGGAAGTCCACCGGCACGATGGTCGAGCCCTGATGGAGGAGCTGATAGAAGGCGTGTTGCCCGTTGGTGCCGGGCTCGCCCCAGACCACCGCGCCGGTGGCGTGCGGCACGATCGCGCCGTCGCGCGAGACGCGCTTGCCGTTGCTCTCCATCTCGAGCTGCTGGAGATAGGCAGGGAAGCGGGCAAGCGACTGGTCGTAAGGCAGGATCGCCTGTACATGGCGGCCCAGAAAGTTGATCTGCCATACACCAAGGAGGGCGAGAAGGAGCGGCATGTTGGTTTCCGGTTGCGCCTCCCGGAAATGCCGGTCCATCGCGGCGGCGCCGGCGAGAAACTCGTGAAACCTTTCGGCGCCGATGGCGATGGCGATGGGCAGGCCGATGGCCGACCATAGCGAATAGCGACCGCCGACCCAGTCCCAGAAGCCGAACATGTTGACTGGGTCGATGCCGAAGCGTTCGACCTCCGCGCGGTTCGTCGAGACGGCGACGAAGTGACGCGGTATCGCCGCCTCGCCCAGCCTTTCGACCAGCCAGGCGCGTGCAGTCGCGGCGTTGGTCATGGTTTCCTGGGTGGTAAAAGTCTTGGAGGCGATGATGAAGAGCGTGCTTTCCGGATCGCTTTCCGCCAGCGCCCGGGTGATGGCAGTGCCATCAACATTGGCCACGAAGGCGAAGTCGATCCCCTTGTGCCGGTAAGGCGAGAGCGCATCGCAGGCCATCGCCGGCCCGAGATCGGAGCCGCCAATGCCGATATTGATGACCCGCGCGATGCGCCGTCCGGTGGCACCCGTCCATGTGCCGCCGCGTACCTGTTCGGCGAAGGCGAGGAAGCGGTCGAGCGTCGCATGCACCTCGGCCATCACGTCGATGCCATCCAGCAAAAGGTGCTGGCCTCTCGGCGCGCGCAGCGCCGTATGAAGGACTGCGCGGTTCTCTGTGGCGTTGATGCGCTCGCCGCGGAACATGCGCCCGGTCCAGTCGACAACCCCCGCCGCTTCCGCGAGAGCGAGGAGCAGCGAGAGCGTGCTATCGGTCACCGGATTGCGCGAATAGTCCAGCGCCAGCCCGTCGAGTTCGAGCGTATAGCGCCGCGCCCGCGCCGGATCGCTTGCGAAAAGGTCGCGGAGATGGATGCCGGCCATTTCCTGACGGTGCCGCGCGAGGGCTTCCCAGGCCGCGGCGAAGGCTGGCTCTGCCGATCTCATCGCAACCGGCTCAGTCCGCCTCGCCGCCAAGCGGCCAGATCGTCGGCCGGGCCTTGCGATACTCGAACGACTTGAGGTCCAGCGTCAGGGTTCCCGGTGGATTGAGATATATCACCTCCTTCGCGATCGGCGCGAAGGCGGCATAGAAATGCTGGCTCGACTTTACGACGATCAGCTTCTTGTCCTCGAGCGTGATGCCGAGACCGGTGAAGAGATCGGTTCCGGTCGCCTGGCAGCGGCTGGAATTGAGCACGATGTCGATTCCCTCGACGCGGATCGCCGCCGCGTCGCCCACCATCTGCCGGGCCTGGCCGAAACTTTGGGCATGGCCTTCCACCAGTTTCAACACCTCCGCCTCGACATCAAGCGGCGCGCCCGATGTCGGACCGACCTTGCCGCCGATGCGCAGGCGCAGCCTTGCGCCCTCGCCGGCATCGAAGCAGAACCGCACCGCTATCGGGTCCCACATCGGGGCAAGCGCGGCGCCGCGCACGCCACGGCGCAGCAGTTCGGCCAGAACGAACGTGGAATCGCTGGGCGCCCCGCCGCCAGCATTGTCCGCGGTGTCGGCAAGCACGATCGGCGCCGCGGCGCTGGAGAGCGCCTGGTCCAGTCCCTCTCCGAGGGAGACGCCGCGCGCAGCGGCGCGCCCGCGCATCGCCTGCAGTTCGCGGCCGAGTTCCCCGGCAAGTCTTGCCGCCCTGGCGCGGTCGCCATCGCCGATCACCAGCAGGCGCGTGCCGAGGTCGGGGACGTCGCCCCAGGGAAAGCCATGGGCGACCGAGATCGACAGGATCCCGTCCTTGCCCTCCAGCGCCTTGATCCGTTCGACAAAGCCGCGCATCGGCTCGACCGGCGTGTGGAACATGTCGATCATCTGGCAGTCGAATACCTCCATGACCGGCTGGCGGTCGCCCGAGGCGGCGGCGGCGCAGATATCCACCAGCTCGAAGCCGCGTTCGACGAAGTCCGTATGGGGGTATTCCTTGAAGCAGACGATGGCCGTGGCGTGCTCGAGCATGGCCGGTGTCAGGTGGCAGTGCGGGTCGAGTTCGGCCCCGACCGGAACCTTCGGGCCGACGATCTCGCGTACCCGCCGCAGCAGATCGCCCTCGCAATCGTCGTAGCCCTCGGCGACCATGGCGCCATGCATGCCGAGGACCACCATGTCCACCGGCATCGCCGCCCGCAGATCGTCGAGAATCTGGTCGCGGAGCTGCTCGTAGACCTTGCGCGTGGTCGGGCCGGCCGGCTGGGCGAAGGCGCACAATCCCTCGATCACCACCCAGTTGCGTTCCTTCGCGCGCTGCCGGGCCGCCCAGAGCGGCCCGGTAAAGAGCATTGGCCGATCCGGATGCTGGCCGGCGGGGGCGTAGAAGGTGTCCTTGAACACCGACATGCCGGTCGGGATCGGCGAGAAGGTGTTGGTCTCGGTGCCGAGCGTGGCGGTGAAGACGCGCATGTCCGTTCCTCGAGTACTTTGTCAGATCTTCTCCAGCCCGCACCAATCCGCCATAAACAATGCCATGGACTGGGTGATGCGGCGCACGGATTCGAGGTCGACCCGCTCATCGAAGCCATGGATGCTGTCGGCAGTCGGTCCATAGACCAGCGCCGGGATGCCGGCATAAAGGCCGAAGAAGCGCGCATCCGTGGTGCCGGTGGTGGCGCATTCCTCGAGCGGCGCGCCATCGAAGGCCAGCGCATGCGTCGTTCGCAGCGCCGCTTCCGCCTCCTCGCCGCCACTCAGCACGTATCCCTCCGCCTGGAAGCCGTGATAGCTCACCTCCGGCGGGAAGTTGGAGAGGAAGCGGTTCTCGCGCGCGGCATCGCGGATGCAGGCCTCTATCTCGCGGCGCGCTTCCGCCAGGTCCTTGCCCGGGGTCATGGCGACGCGCACGTCGAAGGTGCACCAGGCCGGCACCGAGGAAGGCCAGTCGCCGCCCGCGATGCGGCCGACATTCAGGTTGATCGGGTGTTCCACATGGCGAAAATGCGGATGCTGCCGGCATTCCAGGTTCCAGCGCTCCTCGAGCCGATGCAGCGCCTGCATCAGCCCGAACGACGCTTCGATGGCATTGGCGCCGTTGCCGGCCTCGCGCACATGCACGGGCAGTCCGCGCACATGCACCTGGAACCACATGACGCCGACCTGGGCGCGGATCATCTGGTTCCACATCGGCTCAGGGATCAGCGCCACTTCGGCGCGATAGCCGCGGGCGAGGCAGGCGAGGGCACCGTTGCCCGTGCATTCCTCCTCGACGACCGACTGGAAATAGACATCCGCCGCCGGCCGGAAGCCAAGCCGCTTCAGCGCATCCAGCGCGTGCAGCATGCCGGCAATTCCCGCCTTCATGTCGCCGCTGCCCCGGCCATAGAGCCAGTCGCCGTCCCGCCAGGGTTCGAAGGGCGGGCGCTTCCACATGTCCAGCGGCCCGACCGGCACCACGTCGATATGGCCGTTGAGGATGAGGCTGCGGCCTTTCGCATTGCCGGCGCGGTGCGCGCCGACGACGTTGAAGGCATTCTCGTAGCTCACCGCGACCGGAGAGAAACCGGGCAGGTGCGCGATGTCCTCGACGCGGACCTGCCAGCGATCGACCGCGAGGCCCCGCTCGCGCATGGCAGCGGCGACGAAGTCCTGCGCCGTGTGCTCCGCCCCGCGCAGCGATGGATGTTTCACCAGTTCGGCGGTCAGCTCGACCTGCTCGTCGAAGCCTTCATCGACCGATTTCATGATGTCGAGCGCCAGTTGCCGGTCCAGCATTTTCCTCAGATCCCCGCGCCATTTACCGCCGCTGTTAAGCTTAACATCGCGTGCGGGAAATTGCGTGAAGAAGATTGGCGAAGTCCCGCAACGACGATAGTCTCTTGCCCCGGAAAATCATGGGGGCAGGACATGGGCGGGATGCCGGACCAGGCGGATCTGGTGATCAGGAATGGCACCGTCATCGACGGCACCGGCGCGCCGCGCCGCGCCGCCGATATCGCGGTGAACGGTGCGCGGATCGCCGCACTCGGTGCGCCGGGCACGCTGTCCGGCCGGACCGAAATCGACGCCGCCGGGCGCATGGTCGCGCCGGGCTTCATCGACGTGCATACCCATGACGACGCGGCCCTGATCGATACGCCGGACATGAGCATGAAGGTTAGCCAGGGCGTCACCACGGTCATCACCGGCAATTGCGGCGTCAGCGCCGCGCCGATCCTGATCGACCGCGCGCCGCCTTCCGTGCTCGGCCTCGTCTTCAAACGGCCGCAGGCCCTTTCCGACCGGCTGGCGGAATACGTGGAGAAGGTGCGGGCGGCGGCGCCGGCCGTGAACGCCGCCTTCCTGATCGGCCATTCAACGTTGCGCATGGACACGATGGGCGAGGACCTGAACCGTCCGGCAAGCGCGGCGGAGATCCGCCGCATGCGCGAGCGCCTCGGAACCGCGCTGGAAGACGGCGCGATCGGCATGTCGAGCGGGCTCTTCTATCCGCCGGCCATGGCGGCGAAGGGCGAGGAAGTGGCGGAGATCGCCGAGCCCCTCGGTCCGGCCGGCGCGGTCTATACCGCCCATATCCGCGACGAAGGCGATCACATCGTCGAGGCACTGGAAGAGGCTTTCCGCATCGGGCGCCACGCGGGGGCGCCGGTGGTGATCTCGCATCACAAGTGCTCCGGCCGCGCCAATTTCGGCCGCACGCGCGAGACGCTGCCGCTGTTCGAGCGGGCGATGCGCGAGCAGAGGATCAGCCTCGACGTCTATCCCTACACCGCGGGCTCCACCATCCTGCGCAAGGAGATGGTCACGCGGGCCGAACGTGTGCTGATCACCTGGTCGACGCCGCATCCGGAATTCACCGCCCGCTATCTCGACGAGGTGGCGCGGGAATTCCAGTGCAGCCCGGAAGACGCGGTCGAGCGCCTGCTGCCGGCCGGCGCGATCTATTTCATGATGGACGAGGAGGATGTGCGGCGGGTGCTGCAGTTCCCGGCGGCGATGATCGGCTCGGACGGCATTCCGGGCGACCAGCATCCGCATCCCCGTCTGTGGGGAACCTTCCCGCGCGTGCTTGGCCATTATGCCCGCGATCTCGGCCTTTTCAGCCTCGAGGAAGCCGTCCATCGCATGAGCGGGCTTTCCGCGCGCAACTTCGGCCTCGCCGGCCGTGGCGAGATCAGGGAAGGGGCTTATGCCGACATCGTGATTTTCGACCATGCGACCATCGCCGACCTGGCGACGTTCGAACATCCGATCCGGCAGGCTGCCGGCATCGAGAGCGTCCTGGTGAACGGCGAGATCGTCTGGCAGGCCGGCCATGCGACAGGGCGCCGGCCGGGGCGCGCGCTGCTGCGCCAGGAGCTGCAACAGGAAGCGGCGAGGAACTGAACCATGGATCCGCTGCCGATACCCGCCATCGATCCTGCCGCGCCGCTGGTCCAGCGGCTGAGCGGCATACCCGGTGCGCCGACCGAACTCGTGCACTGGCATCCCGGCCTGCGCCGCCTGCTCGGCTACTGGCAGGGCCTGTGCGCGGGCAGGCCGCTGCCGCGCCGCGCCGATCTCGACCCCGCGGCAATCGGCCCGGACATCCTGCCCAACCTGATGATGCTGGGCCGCGAGGCGGGCTCGGGCCGCTTCGTATATCGCCTGGTCGGCACCGGCATCGTGCGGGCGCGCGAGGGGCTGAGGCCGCACGACCCGACCGGACGCTATGTCGACGAGACGCCGCACCGAATGTCGCACGACTGGATTCTGGCCGGCCCGAGCCGCGCGGCGGCGGAGAAACGGCCGATCTATGACAGCGGTCAATATGAACTCGCGGCCGACCGCGGCGGTCGCTATGAGAGGCTGTCGCTGCCGCTCTCGGCGGATGGCGAGACGGTGGATCGGCTGCTGGTCGGCTTCTTCGTCGGCTGAGGCCGGCCCCGGATCAGGCCGCCTCGAACGCCCCGAAATCCCAGTCCTTGCCCGGCGCCGCCGCGAGCAGCGCTCTCGTATATTCATGGCTCGGATTGCTGAAGATCTCCTGCACGCCGCCATATTCGACGACCCGTCCGCGCTCCATCACGGCGACCGTGTCGCAGACCTGGGCGGCGACGCGCAGGTCGTGAGTGATGAAGAGCATGGCGAGCTTCAGCTTCTCCCGGATGTCGTCGAGCAGGCGCAGCACCTGCGCCTGCACCGATACATCGAGCGCCGAAACCGCCTCGTCGGCGATCAGCAGCTCCGGCTCCATGGCGAGCGCGCGGGCGATGCAGATGCGCTGGCGCTGGCCGCCGGAAAACTGGTGCGGATAGCGGTCGAGCGAATTCGGATCGAGCCGCACCAGTTCCATCAGCGCCCGCGCGCGCTGCAGGGCTTCCGTCCGGCCGATGCCGAAGTTCATCGGTCCCTCGACGATGGAATCGCCGACCGTTCGCCGAGGGTTCAGCGAACGGTAGGGGTCCTGGAAGACGATCTGGATCCGGTGCCGGTGGCGGCGGAGCTGGCGGGCGGACAGGCCCGCAAACTCGTCCTGGCCGAGATAGATGCGCCCGCCGGTCGGGTCGATGAGCCGGGCGATGCAGCGCGCCACCGTCGACTTGCCCGAACCGCTCTCGCCGACGATGCCGAGCACCTCGCCGCGACGGATCTCGATATCGACATTCTCCGCCGCCCGCACCGCATGGCCCTTGCGCAGAAACGTGCCGCCGCCATAGACCTTCGAGAGACCTTCGGTGCGCAGCACGACCAGCGCGTCCGGATCGCGCGGGCGGCTGTGCGGAATCATGCTCGGCACCGAGGAAATCAGCATGCGCGTGTAGGCATGCTGCGGCCGCCGCAGCAGCGTTTCGGTCTCGCCGAACTCCACCAGCTCGCCGAGCCTCAGCACGGCGACGCGGTCGGCGATCTCGCTCACCACCCCGAAATCATGGGTGATGAACAGCACGCCCGTGCCGCGCGCGCGCTGGATCTCCTTGATCAGTTCGAGAATCTGCGCCTGCGTCGTCACGTCGAGAGCCGTCGTCGGCTCGTCGGCAATGAGCAGCGTCGGCTCCAGGACCAATGCCATGGCGATCATGATGCGCTGGCGCTGGCCGCCGGAAAGCTGGTGCGGATAGGAGGCATAGACGCGCTCCGGATCCGGCATGTTCACCTGTGCCAGCATCTCGACGATGCGCCGCCGCCGCTCCGCATTGTCCATCTTCGTGTGCGTGCGCAGCACCTCGTCGATCTGGTCGCCGCAGGTCATCACCGGATTGAGGGCCGTCATGGGCTCCTGGAAGATCATCGACATGCGGGTGCAGCGCAAATCGCGCAGCCGCTCCTCGCTCGCCGCCAGCAGGTTTTCGCCTTCCAGGGCGATCGAGCCATTAACCGCCCTGAGCGCACGCGGCAAGAGGCCCATGACCGCCTGGGCAATGACGGATTTGCCCGAGCCGCTCTCGCCGACCAGGCAGACGATCTCGCCCGGATTGACGGTGAAGCTCACCTTCTCGACCGCGTGGCGGCGGTCGCCATCGCGCGGCAGTTCGATGCTGAGGTCACGGACTTCGAGGACGGGCTGCACGGCGTCAGATCCTCTTGCTCATGCGCGGGTCGAGCGTGTCGCGCAGCCCGTCGCCCAGCATGTTGATGGCAAGCACCGTCACCGCGAGGAAGACGCCGGGATACATGATGTTGTGCGGGTGAATGCGGAACAGCACACGCCCCTCCGCCATGATGTTGCCCCAGGTCGGCGTCTCCGGCGGGATGCCGATGCCGAGGAAGCTCAGGATCGCTTCGACCAGGATCGCCGAGGCGCAGATGAAGGTGGCCTGCACGATGATCGGCGCCATGGTCTGCGGCATGATGTGCCGCACCAGGATCAGCGGCGTCGGCGTGCCGACCGAGATCGCCGCCTCGACGTAAGGCTCTTCGCGTACGGAAAGGACGACCGACCGCACGAGCCGCACCACGCGCGGGATCTCCGGGACGACGATGGCGAGGATCACGGTGAAAAGCCCGGCGCCCCAGAGCGAGACCAGGCCGATCGCCAGCAGGATGCCGGGTATGGCCATAAGGCCGTCCATCACCCGCATGATCACGCCGTCGAGCCAGCGGATATAGCCGGAGATCAGGCCGATGAAGAGTCCGACGACCACCGAAATGGCGGCCACCGTCACGCCGACCACCATGGAGATGCGCGCGCCATAGATCACGCGGCTGTAGATGTCGCGGCCGAGACTGTCGGTGCCCATCCAGTAGACATGACGCACCTGCTCGCCGCCGGGCAGCGTGATCATGCGTTCGACGCCCGGCTTGCGATTGCGGTACGTGGGGTCGATCTGCGCTGGATCGATCGTGTCGAGCCAGGGCGCGAAAATGGCAATAAGCAGCATGACGCCGACGAGGGCCGCGCCGATGATCACGCTCTGGCTGCGGCCCATGCGGCGGAAGATGCCGGGCTTGCGTGCGGCGGCGGCGGCCGCGGCCGCAATGTCCACCTGTTCGTCGGTCTGCGCGGTCAATAGCGTATCCTCGGATCGAAGAAGCTGTAGGCGAGGTCGATCACCAGATTGATCAGCACGTAGACGAAGGAGAACATCAGGATCACGGCCTGGATCACCGGATAGTCGCGGGCGAGGACCGCATCCACGGTGAGCCGGCCGAGGCCGGGAATGTTGTAGACGCTCTCGGTGACAACCACGCCACCGATCAGCAGCGCGATGCCGATGCCGATCACGGTGACGATGGGCACGGCGGCATTGCGCAGAGCGTGGCGCATCAGAACCGTCCGCTCGGTCAGGCCCTTGGCCCGCGCCGTGCGGATGTAATCCTCGCCCAGCACCTCGATGACGCTGGCCCGCGTGATGCGCGCGATCAGCGCGATATAGATCACGGCCAAGGTGCAGCTTGGCAGGATGATGCGCTGGAAGAAGTCGCCAAGCCCGTCCACCGGGCTGCGATAGCCCTGCACCGGCACCCAGGAGAGCTGGATGGCGAAGACATAGATCAGCAGGTAGCCGACAACGAAGACCGGGACCGAAAAGCCGAGGACCGAGAAGCCCATGACGATGCGGTCGATCCAGCCGCCATGACGATGGGCGGCGATAACGCCGAGCGGCACCGCGATCAGGACCGCGAGGACGATGGTGCAGACCGCCAGCGCCAGGGTCGGCTCGACGCGCTGCAAGATCAGTTCCGCCACCGTGCGCTTGAAAAAGAAACTTTCGCCGAAATCGCCCTGCAGGCCGCGGCCGGCCCAGATGAAAAACTGCGTGACCAGTGGCTCGTCGAGCCCGAGCTTGGCGCGGATCTCGGCGATCTGCTGCGAGTTCGCGTAATCCCCGGCGATCACCGCTGCGGGATCGCCGGGGGTAAGACGCAACATCAGGAAGACGAAGATCGCCACGATCGCGAGGACCGGGATCGTGGCGAGCAGTCGTCGGGCGACAAAGGTCAGCACGTATCGACCGTCAGGCTGACGTTGATGCCCTTGTCACTTGCCGGTCTTGGAGACGTTCCAGAAGACCGGAGCCGGAGCGGTGGGAATTCCCGCGACCACGCCCTTGCGGGCGGCGCCGGCGAGATACCACTGGCCGAGATGGATGTGGGTCACCACCTCCATGGCCCGCTTCTGCGCCGCCTCGGCCAGTGCCTTCTGCTTCGCCGGATCGGATTCGCGCGAGAAGTCATCGCGGATCTTCTCCATCTGCTCGTCGCAGGGCCAGCCGAACATTGCCTTGTCGCAGGCCGAGTTCATGAAGCCGGCCATGACCGGGTTCAGAATGTCGGCCGAGACCCAGGAGGTGAGGAAGGCATGCCAGCCACCGGCGGTCGGCGGGTCCTTCTTGGCGCGGCGTGCCACCAGGGTCTGCCAGTCCATGGACTGCATGTCGACCTTGAAGCCGGCCCGCTCCATCAGCGACTTGGCGACCGGCGCCAGGTTGGTGAGCACTTGCAGGTCGGTGGAGTGCATGAGCACGATCGGCGTGCCGTCATAGCCCGCCTCCTGCAGCATCTTGCGCGCCACGTCGAACTTCGATTCCAGGAGGCCGTCCATGCCGGCGGTGCTCTCCAGCGGCGTGCCGCAGATGAACATCGCCTTGCAGACCTTGTAGTAGTCGGGGTCGCCGACCACCGCCTTGAGGAAGTCTTCCTGGTTGAGGGCGACGGTCACGGCCTGGCGGACCTTCGGGTTGTCGAAGGGCTTGTGCAGGTGGTTGAGGCGCATCGTGTACTGGTTGCCAAGCGGGTTCCAGGTGACCAGCTCCACGCTCTTCTCGGCCTTGAGGACCGGAACGAGGTCATGGGGTGGCGCCTCGATGAAGTCGATTTCGCCAGCGATCAGCGCGTTCACCGCCGTCTGGTGGTCGGGCATGGAGAGCCATTCCACGCGATCGACCTTCACCACCTTGCCGCCGGCCAGGCCGCTCGAAGGCTCGGAGCGGGGCTTGTAGTCGGCGAACTTGGTATAGACGGTCTTGTTGCCGGGGCGCCATTCATCCTTGGCGAAAACGAACGGGCCGGAACCGATGAAGTCGGAAATCTGCGTGTTGGGATCGGTCTCGGCCACGCGCTTGGGCATGATGAAGGGCACGTTGGAACTCGGCTTGCCGAGCGATTGCAGCACGAGGCCATAAGGCTCCTTGAGCACCAGCTTGAAGGTCTTGTCGTCGACCTTCTCGAAATCCTTCACGAAGGAGAGCAGCTTCTGGCCCATCGAGTCCTTCGCGCCCCAGCGCTTCAGCGAGGCGATGACATCGTCCGTGGTGACCGGATTGCCGTCGTGGAATTTCAGGCCGTCGCGCAAGGTGAAGGTATAGGTCAGCCTGTCGCCGCTGACCTCGTACTTGTCCACCATCTGCGGCTTGACATCGAGCTTCTCGTCCATGGAGAAGAGCGTGTCGTAGATCATGTAGCCGTGGTTGCGGACGATGTAGGCCGTGGTCCAGATCGGGTCGAGAATCTTGAGGTCCGAATGCATGACCACGCGCAGCGTGTTCTGCGCCTGGGCCCCGGTGGTCGGTGTGAAAAGCACGGCGGCGCCCAGCGCCGTTCCCGCGACGGCGCCGGCAAGGATACGTGAGAGCTTCATCCAGGCCTCCCCCTGTTCGATCGAGCTCATGTCACTTATGTGAACGGAGCCTTGGCGATGGTTCAAGAACCATGCCATGCCCCCGTCAGGAGTAGATTAGCCGAAAGCGGGTGATGCACAATAGCCCAAAGCCCAGGCAGCAGCGATGGCGCCTGCCGCGTCTTTCGCCAGTCTGCGCTGTTTGCGGGCAGTCGTTCCGGCGGGATCAGTCGGGCAGGCGCACGACCATGGTCTGGCCGCCATAGCCGGTTGGGTGATGCCGGGCGCGGACGATCACTTCGGTGATGTCCGGCGGCACGACGACGCCGCGAATCTCGCGGAGATAAGGCTGGCTCTCCTCCTCGCCTTCGGGTCGCTCGAGTTCGAGCACGCCGAGCAGCGCGCCCTTGCGCGTCAGCACCTCGAAACGGTCGGCGAAAGCAACCTCGCCCTCGTCGTTGCTCAGCACCATGACGTGAAAGTCGTAGAGCCGCTGGCCGGCGAGGCGCACCCTGACATCCACCACGTCCGCCTCGCCGGCGCCAGCCGATGCCGAAGCGAGCAGCAGACCGGACAGCAGAAGGAGAACGCGAAGGCGAAAGATGAGGCGGGCGAGGCGTTGCATCGGGCAGAGTTTCCGGATGGCGCCCCCGCCGGCACTGAGTCTAGCCGACGCCGGGTCGGCCACGCCACTGGGACCAATCCTAGGCCAAACAGCGTACTTGACACATTGAGGGGCGAGGTATACTTCAGGGCCATGCCGCGAACCTCGATGCATAGGGTCAACGACGACACGCCGCCCGCCCGCCCGGCGCGGAGCCGTGCCGGCGTCGACTATACCAGCCGCGAATACTGGAACGGCACGATCAAGATGAGCCTGTCCAAGTTTTTCATCCTTTGCGTGCTGCACGAACGTCCGATGCATGGCTACGACATTGCCCGCGCGGTGCAGCGCACCACGCGCGGTTGCTGCTCGCCCTCCGAGGGAACGATCTATCCGGTGCTGCGTGAATTCGAGGAAGGCGGCTATCTCACGGTGGCAAGCGAAGTCGTGCAGGGGCGCGAGCGCAAGACCTACCGCCTGACCGCGAAGGGGCGGGAGGCGTTCCGCGTCGCCGTCGCGGCGTGGATGGAGGTCACGGCCTGCCTTGCGGAAAGCGGCCGCGTGGTCGCGCGCCCGGAGAGCCGGCGGGGCGGCGCCAAAGCTGCGGCCGGGGAATGCTGCTGATTTTTTTTGCCTCCATACATCGAGCATCGATGTGTGGATGAATGAGGTATGGATGAAGCAATTGCGAGCCGCGCGCGGTGCGGCGGCGAGGAGAGGAGAAGGGGACATGAATCAGGGACTTCCTGTGGCGGTGATCGGTGCCGGCCCGGTCGGGCTGGCGGTGGCGGCCCATCTGCTCGAGCGCGGCCTCGAGCCGCTGGTGCTCGAGAAGGGGCGTGAAGTGGGAAGCGCGATCCGCCAATGGGGCCATGTGGCGATGTTCTCGCCCTGGCAATATTGCATCGACGCCGCCGCGCGGCGGCTGCTCGAGGGCGCGGGCTGGACGGCGCCCGATCAGGCCCGGTTGCCGACCGGGCATGAACTGGTCGAGCATTATCTTGAACCGCTCGCCGCCCTGCCGGTGCTGCGTCCGCGCATCCGCTTTGGCGCGGAAGTGGTCTCGGTCGGGCGGCTTGACATGGACAAGGTGCGCTCCGGCGGCCGCGAGGACGCACCCTTCCATCTCCGCCTGCGCGATCCGGCGGGCGGGGAAAGCGCGCTGCTCGCCCACGCCGTGATCGACGCCTCGGGGACCTGGGGCCAGCCCAACCCGCTCGGATCGGGCGGCCTGCCGCTCGCCGGCGAGGCGGAACTGTGGCGGCTCGGCCTGCTCGATCACGGCATTCCCGACGTGCGGGGCGCGCGGCGCGCCGACTTCGCCGGCCGCACGACCCTGGTGGCCGGCAGCGGCCATTCCGCAATCAACGTGGTGCTCGATCTGCTGACCCTGGCTGGCGAGGTACCGGGCACGCGCATCGTCTGGGTCCTGCGGCGGGAGAATATCGAAAGCGTGTTCGGTGGCGGCGCCGCCGACCAGCTTGCGGCACGTGGCCAACTGGGCGAGGCGGCCAGGCGGGCCGTCGCCGCCGACGCGGTCGAAGTCCTGGCACCTTTCCGGGCCGGCGCGATTAAGAGAACCGGCACGGGGCGGATCCGGGTCGAAGGGCGGCTTGGCGCGGCGATGCAGGCGCGCGAAGTCGACCGCGTCGTGGTGGCGACCGGCTTCCGTCCCGATCTGGACATGCTGCGCGAGGTGCGGCTCGGCCTCGATTCCTGGCTCGAATGTCCGGCAGCCCTGGGACCGATGATCGACCCGAACCTGCATAGTTGCGGCACCGTCCGCCCGCACGGGGCACGGGAGCTGCGGCATCCGGAGAAGGACTTCTATATACTGGGCATGAAAGCCTATGGTCGGGCGCCGACCTTCCTGCTGGCGACGGGCTACGAGCAGGCACGATCGGTGGCGGCGGAACTGGCGGGCGATGCACCGGCGGCCGCGCGCGTCGAGTTGGTTCTGCCGGAGACCGGCGTCTGCGGCGTGACGCCGAAGGCGACAGCAAAGGCAAAGGTCACGGTCGGCGCGGCGGCCTGTTGCGGGTGACGGCGGGGGAGATGACGCAGACGGCGCTGGCAGGGGAAGCGGGAACGGCCCTGAGCGGGCGGCGCGCCTGGACCATGGTCTGGGCGCTCGCCTTCGGCCAGCTCGTCTCCTGGGGCTCGCTCTATTATGCCTTCGCCGTCCTCGTCCTGCCGATGGAGCAGGAGCTGGGCTGGTCGAAGAGCGAGTTGAACGGCGCGCTCTCGCTTGGCCTGCTGGCTGCCGGCCTTGCCGCGCTGCCGGTCGGCGCCTGGATCGACCGCCATGGCGGGCGCGCGGTGATGACGGCGGGCTCGCTGGCGGCGGCGCTGCTGCTGCTCGCCTGGTCGCAGGTGGTCTCCATCGAGCTGTTCTACCTGCTCTACATCCTGATGGGAGTCGCCATGGCGAGCGTGCTCTACGAGCCCGCCTTTGCCGTGGTGACCCAGCATTTCGGCAAGGACTACCGACGCGCCATCACCGCGCTGACCCTGGTCGGCGGCTTCGCCGGCACGGTCTTCGTGCCGCTCTGCCAGCTCATCGTCGAGCTGCAGGGCTGGCGCGAGGCGCTGCTCGTGCTCGCCGCCTGCAATCTGCTCTATTGCGCCGCCGTGCATTTCTTCCTGCTGCCGCCCGGCCTGCCGCGCGCCGCGCAGGACGTGCCGCCGGCGGCTTCGCCCGAGGCGGGCGCGGCGCGGGCGCGCGGGCCGCTCAGGCGCGCGCTCGCGACCCGCGCCTTCTGGGGCCTCGCCGTCTGCTTCGTCGCCTACAACATCACCTTCACCACCGTGACCTTCCACTTCTTCCCGCTGCTTGCCGAACGCGCCGTCGATACGGCGACCATCGTCGCCACCTTCACCATCTTCGGGCCGATGCAGGTGGTGGGGCGAATCGCGATCTTCGCGCTGGGCCGCCACATGACGGCGCGGCGCGCCGGGGCTTTCGTCGTGCTTGGCCTGCCAGCGAGCATCCTGATCCTGACGCTCGCACCACCGCATTTCGCCTGGCTCGCGACCTTCGCCTGCATCTATGGCTCGGCCAACGGCATCATGACCATCGTGCGCGGCACAGTGGTGCCGGAACTGATCGGCTCGGAGGGCTACGGGACGATCAACGGCGCGCTCACCATGCCGGCACTCCTCGCCAAGTCGCTCGCCCCGCTGGCGGCGGCACTGATCTGGCAGATCGCCGGCGGCTACGACGCGGTGCTCTGGACCATCTTCGCCGTCTCCACCCTCTCCGCCCTCGCATTCTGGTTTGCGGCCTCGGGCCGGACGGGGTAGACCTGTCTGCCTCAAGGCTCTGGATGGAGGGGGTCGATGCGCGGGCGCGTCGCGGCGCTGCTGCCTGTTCTGGTCCTGGCTGCGGATGTCGCCACCGCGCGGGCGGCGGAGATCGCGCGCGAACTGCTGACCGGCCGCGTCATCGTCACCGGCCGCGAGGATCCGGCCGAACGGGCGCGCGGCTTCCGCGAGGGACTGGCGGAGGTGCTGGTCAAGGTGAGCGGGGATGCGCGCCTGCTCGACGACGGGCGGCTGGAGCCGCTCCTGCCGCGCGCCGGGGATTTCCTTGCCGGCTTTGCCTATGCCGACCGGCATGGCCGCAAGATCAATCACGAGCAGGGCACGCGCGACCGCTCCTACTGGCTTGAGACGCGCTTCTCGGAGGCGGCGATCGCCCGGGCGCTGGCGGAGATCGGCGCGCGGCCCTGGATGGGCGAGCGGCCGAAGCTGCTGGTGCTGATCGGCATCGACGACAGCCAGCGCCGCTATGTGGTGAGCGGCACCTCCGCGCGGGGCATCGGCCAGCGCGAGGCGCTGCTTGCCATCGCGGCGCGGCGGGCGCTTCCCGTGACCCTGCCGGAAGAGGGGGCGGCGCCGGACCCGGCACTGCTCGCTTCCGCCGCGCGCGGTCCCGACCGGGCGGCCGACGCGGCGATCGAGGCACTGGTCCGCAAGGCGGGAGCCGGCGCGGTGCTGCGCGGTTTCATGCGTCTCGGGCCGGAGGGATACTGGGACACCGACTGGCGCGCGCGCCACGGAGCAACGGCGCGCGAGCGCGGCTTTCGCAGCCCGCGCGCCACCTTCGACCGGGCCATCGGCGAGGGTCTCGCCGGCGCGGCGCGGGTGATGGCGGGAATCGAGTGAGGATCGAGAGGAAGGAACGGCAAGACATGGCGCTGCACAATCCCCTGGGGATCGAGGATCTGCTGGCCCGCAACGCGGCCTGGGCGCGCAAGATGGAGGCGAGCACGCCGGGCTTCTTCCGCTCGCTGGCCGAGCAGCAGACGCCCAAGCATCTCTGGATCGGTTGTTCCGACAGCCGAGTGCCGGCCAACGAGATCGTCGGCCTGCAGCCGGGCGAGCTGTTCGTGCACCGCAACGTGGCGAACCTGGTCCAGCTCGCCGACCTCAATTGCCTCGCAGTGGTGCAGTTCGCCGTCGACGTGCTGAAGATCGAGCATATCATCGTCTGCGGACATTATGGCTGCTCTGGCGTGCGCGCCGCCTTTCGTGGCGAGCGGGTCGGGCTCGCCGATCACTGGATCCGGCCGGTGCGCGACATCTGCCAGGACCACGACCATGAACTGGCGGCACTCGGCACCGACGAGCGCCGCCTCGACCGGCTTTGCGAACTGAACGTGCTGCGCCAGGTGCGCAACCTGCTGCAGACCCAGATCGTGCACGATGCCTGGGCGCGCCGGCAGAAACTCGCCATCCATCCGGTGATCTACGGTCTCCAGGACGGGCTGCTGCGCCAGCTCACGCCGCCGATCACCGAGAGCAACCGCGCCGCGGCGCTGCCCGCGGGCTGACCAGGCGGCCAGCCCGCGGAGCGCGGGGCCAACGGCCGGTCAGCGCCAGACCGGCCGGCCGAGATCGATATCCTTCTCTTTCGTCAGGCCGCCGATCGCGGCACCCGCCGCGCCGCCCAGGATGGCGCCGCCGGCCGCGCTGCCACCGGTCACCGCCGCGCCGGCCGCGCCGATACCTGCACCAATGCCCGCGCCGCTCAGCGCCCTGTCGCCCGGATTGGATCCGCAGGCGGTCAGGGCAAGGGCGGCGGCGAACAGACTGGAAGCCAAAAGAAGGCGGATCATCGTTTCCCCCTGTTCGTTATGGGGCGGCATCTGCCGCATGGGAAAAGGCTGGCCGGGGTCCATGGAGGAAATGGGGCCGGAATTGGGTCTTTTCGCCCCATTCGGGGCGCGCCCGCCCCATTCCGGGGCATGTCCATGCGCTTGATGCGTGACAGGGGCCGGCCGGTGCGGGCTATCATGCGGGCGGTTGACGTGACGATGCTGCCGGACGGGGGAAAATGAACATTCGGATCGCAGCAAGCGAGGCGGCCGCCGCCGCGACCGCCCCGGGCCAGCCGGTGCCGCGCCGGGAGGACCCGATCCTGCTCACCGGCCGGGGCCGCTATAGCGACGATGTGCGGCGCGAGGGCCAGCTTCATGCCGCGATGGTGCGCAGCCGCCATGCCCATGGCCGCATTCTCGCCATCGACACTTCGGCCGCGCTTGCCGTGCCGGGCGTGGTCGCCGTGCTGACCGGGGCCGACCTGGCGCGCGCCGGCCTGGGCGGCCTCAGATGCCAGGTGCAGATCCCGAGCCGCGACGGCCAGGGCATCCGGCCGACGCCGCGCATGGCGCTGGCGGAAGACAGGGTGCGCTTCGTCGGCGACCCGCTCGCCTGCGTCGTGGCGGAGACCGGGGCCGCGGCCCGCGACGGGACCGAGGCCGTCCAAGTCGAGATCGAGCCGCTGGAGGCGCTGGTGCGCCCGCGCGCGGCACTCGCCCCCGGCGCGCCGCGCATCTGGGACGAGGTGCCGGACAATCTGGCGCTCGACTTCCATTTCGGCGATGCGGCGCGGGTGGCGGAGGCCTTCGCCGCCGCCCGACACGTCGCGCGGCTGGACCTGGTCAACAACCGGATCGTCGTCAATGCGATGGAGCCGCGCGCGGCACTCGCCGAATACGACACGGCCGCCGGGCGCTGGACGTTGCATGTCGGCTGCCAGGGCGTGTTCGGCCTGCGCAACCAGATCGCCCGCGACATCCTGCGCGTGCCGCCGGAGCGCGTGCGCATCCTGACCGGCCATGTCGGCGGATCCTTCGGCATGAAGGCCTCCGCCTATCCGGAATATGTCTGCCTGCTGCATGCCGCGCGCGAATTCGGCCGGCCGGTCAAATGGGTGGACGAGCGCTCGGAGAGCTTCCTCTCCGACCAGCATGGCCGCGATCACGAGGTGAGGGGCGAACTCGCCCTCGACGAGGAGGGGCGCATCCTGGCGCTGCGCATCGACGTGCTGGCCAACATGGGCGCCTATCTCGCCACGGTCGGGCCGCTGGCGCCGACGCAGAACGTGGTGAAGAACGTGGCGAGCCTTTATCGCGTGCCGCTGCTCGAAGTCTCGAGCCGCTGCGTGCTGACCAATACGACGCCGGTCAGCGCCTATCGTGGGGCTGGCAGGCCGGAATCGAACTATTACATGGAACGCCTGCTCGACCAGGCGGCGCGCGAAACGGGGCTCGACCGGGTGGAGATCAGGCGGCGCAATCACCTGCGGGCATCCGAGATGCCTTACCGCGCCGCCTCGGGGCAGATCTATGACAGCGGCGACTTCCCGGCCGTCTTCGCGCGCGCGCTGGACCTGGCGGACTGGCAGGGATTCGCCGCGCGCAAGGCGGAATCGGCGCGGCGCGGCCTGCTGCGCGGCATCGGCATCGGCCATTATCTCGAAGTGACCGCGCCGCCGACTCGCGAGATGGGCGGCATCCGCTTCGAGGCGGATGGCGAGGTGACCATCGTCACCGGCACGCTCGATTACGGGCAAGGCCACTGGACGCCGTTCGCCCAGGTTCTCGCCGACCGGCTCGGCCTGCCCTTCGAGCGTATCCGCCTGCTGCAGGGCGACAGCGACGCGCTGATCGCAGGCGGGGGCACCGGCGGCTCGAAATCCATGATGGCGAGCGGTTCCGCCATCGTCGAGGCGGCGGCGCGCGTGATCGAGCAGGGACGCGAGATCGCCGCTCATCTGCTGGAGGCAGCGAGCGCCGACATCGAGTTCGCCGCCGGACGCTTCCGCATCATGGGCACAGACCGCTCCATCGGTCTGCTCGAACTGGCTGCACGGCTCAGGGAGGGGCTCGATCTGCCCGAAGGACTGCCGCGCACCCTCGATGTGCGTCATGTCTTCGAGGCGGCCCCGTCCGCCTTTCCGAACGGCTGCCATGTGGCGGAAGTGGAGATCGACCCCGAAACCGGCGAGGTGCGGGTGGTGCGCTACAGCGCCGTTAACGATTTCGGCACGCTCATCAATCCGATGCTGGTCGAAGGCCAGGTCCATGGCGGCGTGGCGCAGGGGCTGGGCCAGGCGCTGATGGAGCGGACGGTGCACGATGCCGAGGGCCAGCTCCTCTCCGGATCGTTCATGGACTACGCCATGCCGCGCGCCGACAGCCTGCCGGAGATCGTGCAGGCACACCACCCGGTGCCCGCGACCACCAACCCGCTTGGCGTCAAGGGCTGCGGCGAGGCAGGTTGCGCCGGCTCCTTGCCGGCGATCATGAATGCGGTCGCCGACGCGCTGGCAGAGCGGGGCGTCATGCATATCGACATGCCGGCAACGCCGCTGCGGATATGGGAAGCATTGCGCGCTGCCCGCTGACGGTGGCGGGGAACGAGGGGGAGGGGCATGGCCGGTTCGGACAATCCGCTGCGTGGCTTTCGCATAGGACGGCAGGATCTGCGCTTCGTGGGCGAGGGATTGCAGCGCCCGGAATGCATTCTCGCGGAACGCGACGGTTCGCTCTGGGTCGCGGATGCGCGCGGCGGGGTGATGCGCATTGCCCCGGGCGGGGCGCAAACCCTGATCGCGCAGACCGCCGATCCGCATTTCGCCAGCACCGCCGATCTTGCGCGGCGCTTCACCCAGGGCACCTTGCCCAACGGCCTCGCCTTCGCGCGCAACGGCGATATCCTGATCGCCAATTTCGGCACCGACCGGCTCGAGGTCATGACCCGCGACGGGCGCAGCCGCACCCTGCATGACAGCATCGATGGCCGGCCCATCGGCAAGGTCAATTTCGTGCTGCGCGACAGTCGCGACCGGCTCTGGATCACGGTCTCGACGCGCATCGTCAACTGGATGGAGGCAGTGCGTCCCGGCCTTGCCGACGGCTACATCGCGCTTGCCGACGAAAAGGGTTTGCGCATCGTCGCCGAGGGCCTGCGCTTCACCAACGAGGTGCGCCTCGATGCGCGCGAGGAATGGCTCTACGCGGTCGAGACCTGCGGCCGCTGCATCACGCGCTTCCGCGTCGGCGCCGATGGCGCGCTCTCCGGGCGCGAGACTTTCGGGCCGGCCGATTTCGGACCTGGCGGTTTCCCCGATGGTTGTGCCTTCGATGCCTTCGGCAATCTCTGGGTGACGCTGATCATGGCGGAACGGCTGATCGCGCTCACGCCGGATGGCGAGGTGCTGACAATCTTCGACGATGGCAGGCCCGAGGCCATCGCCGCGCTGGAGGCCGCCTACCAGGCTGGAAATGCCGGGCCCGAGCATATGATGGCAACGCGCAGCGAGGTGGCGCCGTGGATGGCGAGCATCACCTTCGGCGGCGCCGACCTGCGCACCGCTTATATCGGGACGCTGTTCGGCGAGCGCATCCCCTTCTTCACCTCGCCCGTTCCCGGCCTGCCCATGGTGCACTGGAACGAACGCTGAAGCGGTTTTCCGCCCCTCACCCAACCCACTCCCACTCAGGCAAGAGAGGGCTACTTTCTTCTCCCTCTCCCACTTGTGGGAGAGGGTCGGGGTGAGGGCGTGAGGGCGGCTTTCAGCCTTCGATTTCCTCGCGCAGCATCTCGAGGCGGAGCCATTCCTCCTCGGCCACCGCCAGCTCGGCTCGCGCTCCGGCCAGGCGTTCGGCAAGTTTGCCGAAGCTCGCCGGATCGCGGCCATAGAGACCGGGATCGGCGAGGCGCTCCTGCAGGGTGGCGATCTCGCCTTCCAGTTCGGCGATGCGGCCAGGCAGGGTTTTCAGCGCGTGGCTTTCGCGGAAGCCGAGGCGGCGCTTTCCCGGCTTGCGCTCCTCTTCCCGGCCCTCGGCCGCCGGACGCGCGGGCAGGTCGGTCCGTTCCTTCCGCGTTTGCCGTGTCGGCGCACTCGCCGGCGCGCCGGCGCGCTGCGCCAGCATGTCGGAATAGCCGCCGGCATATTCCGTCCACCGGCCATCGCCCTCATGGGCGAGGACCGAGGTCACGGTGCGGTCGAGGAAGTCGCGGTCGTGGCTGACCAGCAGGACGGTGCCCTCATACTCGCCCAGCATTTCCTGGAGCAGGTCGAGCGTCTCGAGGTCGAGATCGTTGGTCGGCTCGTCCAGCACCAGCAGGTTCGACGGCCGTGCCAGCGCGCGCGCCAGCATGAGCCGTCCGCGCTCGCCACCGGAGAGGCGGCCGATGGGTGTGCCGGCCTGCTCCGGCGCGAACAGGAAGTCCTGCAGGTAGCTCATCACGTGCCGGGGCCGGCCGTTCACCATCAGCGTGTCGCCATCGCCCGCCAATGCCTGACGCAGGCTGGCGGCAGGGTCCAGGCTGGCGCGGCTCTGGTCGAGAAAAACCATCTCGAGACCGGCGCCCAGGCGCACGCGGCCCTCGTCGGGGGCGAGTCTGCCGGTCAGCAGTTGGAGCAGCGTCGTTTTGCCCGCGCCGTTCGCGCCCACGATGCCAAGCCGGTCGCCACGCATGACGCGCAGCGAGAGGTCGCGCACGATGACCCGTCCGCCGAGACGTTTCTTCACCTGCTCCGCCTCGATGACGAGGCGGCCGGAAGTTTCTGCCTGGCCGGCACTCATCCGAAGCTCGCCAACCGTCCGCCGCGCCTCGCGCCGCTGGCGCCGCAGTTCGGCAAGCGCGCGAACGCGTCCCTGGTTGCGCGTGCGCCGGGCGGAGATGCCGTGGCGCAGCCAATCCGTCTCGCGCGCGATGCGCCGGTCGAGCCTGTGGCGGGCCGTTTCCTCCCTGGCGAGAAAATCATCGCGCCATCCCTCGAAGGCGGCGAAGCCCTGTTCCAGGCGGCGTGTCTGGCCACGATCGAGCCAGACGGTCGCCCGCGCCAGCCGATCGAGAAAGCGCCGGTCGTGGCTGATCAGGACCATGGCCGCGCGTGCCGCCGCAAGTTCCTCTTCCAGCCACTCGATCGCCGGCAGGTCGAGATGGTTGGTCGGCTCGTCGAGCAGCAGGATGTCCGGTTCGGGCGCGAGGCATCGCGCGAGCGCCGCTCGCCGTGCCTCGCCGCCCGAGAGCTGTCCCGGCGCCTCCTCGCCGGTGAGGCCGAGCCGTTCCAGGAGATGGCGGGCGCGGTGCGGATCCTCGCCCGGCGCGAGACCGGCGGTCACATAATCGAGCACGCGCCCGTGGCCCGACATATCGGGCTCCTGCGGCAGGTAGCGCACCGTCGCGCCCTGGCGAAGGACGCGCCCGCCCCGGTCGAATTCGACCAGGCCCGCCGCGATCTTCAGAAGCGTCGACTTGCCGGAGCCGTTGCGTCCGACGAGGCAGAGCCGCTCGCCCTCGGCGAGGGACAGCTCCGCCCCTTCGAGCAGCGGCGTGCCGCCGAAGGTGAGGTGGATGTCCTGGAGAAGGAGCAGCGGCGCCGCCATGAAAGATCCCGTTCGCGGCGCCGCCGGTCGCGGCTTGGTTCAGACCACGCCGAAGGCCAGCATGGCGTCGGCGACTTTCTTGAAGCCGGCGACGTTGGCGCCCTTCACGTAGTCGACATAGCCATCCTTGCCGCCGCCATGGCGCACGCAGGCATCGTGGATGTCGGCCATGATCTTCTTGAGTGCCTGGCGCAGATCCTCCGAGGTGCGGTGCAGGCGGGCGGAGTTCTGGCTCATTTCGAGGCCCGACATGGCCACGCCGCCGGCATTGGCCGCCTTGCCCGGAGCATAGAGGATGCGCGCATCGAGGAAGCAATGGACGCCCTCGTCGGTGGTCGGCATGTTGGCGCCCTCCGACACGGCGATGCAGCCGTTGGCGACCAGAGTGCGCGCTTCCTCGCCGTTCAGCTCGTTCTGCGTGGCGCAGGGCAGGGCGACATGGCAGGGCACGATCCAGGGCCGCTTGCCGCGATGGAACTCCGCGCCCTTGAACTCCGCGGTAAACGCTTCGAGCCGGGCGCCGGGCTTGCGCTTGTGACGCTTGACCCAGGCGATCTTCTCCTCCGTCAGTCCGGCTGGATCGTGGATGAAGCCCGAGGAATCGGAGAGGGTCAGCACCTTGCCGCCACGCTGGAGGATCTTCTCCGCTGCATGCGTCGCAACATTGCCGGAGCCCGAGATGCACGCGCTCTTGCCGTCGATCTCCTGACCGCGCGTATGCAGCATGTTCTCCAGGAAATAGACGGCACCATAGCCGGTCGCCTCGGGGCGCATCAGCGAGCCGCCATATTCGAGGCCCTTGCCGGTCAGCACGCCGTTGAAATGGTTGGTGATGCGCTTGTAGAGGCCGAACATGTAGCCGATCTCGCGCCCGCCGACGCCGATATCGCCGGCCGGCACATCGATATCGGGTCCGACATGGCGATAGAGTTCGGTCATGAAGGACTGGCAGAAGCGCATGATTTCCCGGTCGGAGCGGCCCTTGGGGTCGAAATCGGCGCCGCCCTTGCCGCCGCCCATCGGCAGACCGGTTAGCGAGTTCTTGAAGATCTGCTCGAAGCCCAGGAACTTGAGCACCGACTGCGTGACCGAGGGATGGAAGCGGATGCCGCCCTTGTAGGGTCCGATGGCGTTGGAGAATTGCACGCGGTAGCCGCGATTGACATGCACCTTGCCAGCATCGTCCTCCCAGGTGACGCGGAAGGAGACGACGCGGTCCGGTTCGGTCAGCCGTTCCAGGATGCGCGCCTCGGCATAGACCGGATTGTCCTGAATGAAGGGCAGGATTGTGCCGGCGACCTCGCGTACCGCCTGATGGAACTCGGGCTCTCCGGGATTGCGGCTGGCCACCCAGTCCATGAAGCTCGAGAGATCGTCGGTCTTTGCCATCTTGGTGTCCTCCTGCTCCGGTGGCTTGGGCCAGAGCATCGGCGAGGCGGGGCGCGAGGTCAATCTTCCGCTCCGGGGCGAGGGGCAGGATTGCGTAATGCTCGCCCCTCGGCCGGGGATTTTCTGTCACAATAAGTCGCTTCCAACGCCTTAACCTCCCCGTAGACCCGACATGGCACACCCCGTGGCCCCGCTCATCCGCGACCGATCCATTCGTTCGGTCTGGGCCGGACTGTCGGGATCCTATAGCGGCGACGAACTCTACCGGATCGGCCTGGTCTGGATCGCCATCGAACTGGCCGGCGCCTCCGCCGCCTGGGTGCCGGCGGCGCAGAATGCGACCGTCATGCTGATCAGTCTCACGGTGGCAGGCTTCGCCGACCGATTCTCGCCGAAGACGATCATGGTCGGCTCGAGCATCTGCCGGGCGGTCATCGTGCTGGTGCCGGTGATCCTTTATTTCACCATGGGGCTCACCCTGGCCAGCCTGATCGGCGTCGCCGTCGCGCTCGCGATCTTCCGCGCCATCTTCGATCCGGTGCTGTTCGCCTCGGTGCCGAGACTCGCCGAAGCGCCGGAGCGCATCCAGACCCTGACCGGCCTGTTCGATACCATGGCTCGCCTGGCTCGCCTGGTGGGCCCGCTTCTTGCCAGCCTGCTCAGCCTGGTCCTGCCCACCATCCATATCCTGAGCGTCAATGCGCTCGCCTACCTCGGCGCGGCCTTCGCCTTCTCGCGCGTCGACGACCGGCTGAAGGAGCCGCCCGCGCCCTTCCGGCCGATCGGTGCCGCGCAAACCCGGATCCTCGACCGGCTGCTGCGCGGATTCCGCATCGTCCAGCGCACCCCCGACATCCGCTTCGTGCTCTGCTCCAACGCCGCCGTGCTGATCGGCTGGGTGCTTGGCATCTCGCTCGGTGTGCCCATGCTGGTGGCCCAGCATCTTCCGGCCGAGGGCACGTTCACCGGGCTGGTGGCGGTCGGCATGGTGCTTGGCACCTATGGGCTGGGCGATCTCTTCGCATCCGTCATCGTCACCAGCCTCAAGGTGCGCATCCGGCCCCGCCGGATGTTCATCGGCTATCTGGCGAGCGGGCTTGGCATCGCGGCGATTTCGGCCGGGGTGCTGAGCGGGGAACCGCTGATCTCGATCGGGCTGATGATGGCAGCCGCCTTCTGCAGCGCACTCGGCGGGCCATTCTTCTTCGTGCCGATGATGACCCTGCTGCAGACACGACTGACGGGGGCCGACCTGACCAGCGTGCTGCGGTTCCGTCTGGCGCTGATCTCGGCGGCGCTGATGACCGGGGCCGCCGTTGGCACCTGGACGTTCGCCGCCAACGGGGCGGCCCTCACCATCCTGGTCGTGGGTCTGGGCAATGCCGCGGTCGGGCTCTATGGCATGCTGCGCTGCCCGGAGACACCCGCCTGACATTCGGGCTGGGGTTTCGGGCTGCTTGTGGTGTAGAAGTGGCGCCGGCGCCCGGTCCGGGGCCGCGTCGAGAAGGAGTGGTGTGGTGGCGAAAGCGCGCAGGAAAGCCGACAGCGACCGGGAGTTCGTGCTCTTCAACGTCGTCTACGAGGATGGCTCGCAGAAATCCAACCGGCGGGTGCCGAGTTCGGAACTGGGCGGTCTCGACGGCGACGAGCCGGCGCGCGCCATCATCGAGGAACAGGACCGCCGGATCGCCGAACTTTCCGGCCGGCCGGCAGGGCGCATCAAGAGCATCGTCCGCGCCGGCGGGCGTTGAGCACGCCGGCACGCGCCCTCACCCGACCACTTGATCCGCTTCGCGGCTCAAGCCCGCAAGCCGGAGAGGGCTGCTTTTGTCGCCCTCTCCCACCGAGTGGGAGAGGGCCAGGGTGAGGTGCCTAGCGGGAGATGCCGATCGACAGGGCCTCGCGGCCCTTGGGCGTCTCGACCACCCGCATGGTGACGATCTGCCCCTCGTTGAGGCCGGGCAGGCCGGCGCGGTTCAGCACCGAGACATGGACGAACACGTCCTTGCCCTGATCGTCGGCGGCGACGAAGCCGAAGCCCTTCTCCGCGTTGAACCACTTGACCGTCCCGGTCATCTCGACGGCGGTCGAGGGATCGGGGGCCATGCGCGGCCCGCGCGGGCCGCCCATGCCGCCGCGCGGACGCGGCGCTTCCTGGGTGGCGGTGCTCTCGTCCACCTCGATGACGCGTGTCACCTGGCGACCCTTCTGCCCCTGCCCGACATTCACCTTGAGCTTGGCGCCCGGCGACACCGAAGTGTGGCCGGTCGTCTGCAGCACGGCGACATGCAGGAACACATCGCCCGAACCGTCGGCCATTTCGGCGAAGCCGAAGCCCTTCTCGCTGTTGAACCACTTCACCGTGGCGTCGAGCGCCGGCCCGTCCGGTGACGGGCCGAAATCGCGCGGCGGCATGGTGGAAGCGGGCCGCGGCTGGTACATGTCGCGCGGAGAATACATATCGTCGTCGAATCCGCGCTTGCGTGGACCGCGGAAGTCTCTGCCCCTACCCATTGCTGCTCTCGTCTTCGCTGTTCTTCACTGTGTCCTCGGACTGCTTTCGCTGCTCGCTTCGCTCCTGCTTGAGCTTCAGCTTTTCCTCCCGCCGCTCCTGCTTCACGCGGTTGCGCTCCGCGCGTTTCTGGTTGTAGTTCGGCCTGAACGCCATCCAGCGTCCTCCATCTCTCGGTCCAGGGCGCACGCCCCTGCCGGGCCGGACGCTTGCCTGTCCGTCCGCAGACTAACCGCGATCACTCGATTGGTGAACAAGGACTTGCTGCCTTTGCCTCATCCAGGTCCGGCTGGCGACCCGGTATGACGGATATGGAGCAGGGACAGGCCCCCCGTCAAGGGCAGGACCGCGAGAACCGAGAAAGCGAGGGCATAGGAACCGGTCTGGCCGACCAGCAGGGCGAAGGCCGCCGGCCCGGTGGCATAGCCGGTGAAGGCGAGGAAGGTGGAGGCGGAGGTTGCCTCGCCGACCCGGCCCTGCGGGGCGATCCGGGCCACCTCCGCCAGATAGACGCCGTTCCAGCTCACCGCCGCCAGGCCGGAGAAAGCGGCTGCGGCGAGCAGGGCGGGCCAGGGCAGGCCGGGCTCGAGGCTGGCCGTGAGAAGGGCTGCCAGCGATGCCGCAAATGCAAGGCCGGTCAAGACGATACGAGCCGAGAAGCGGTCGGCGAGCCAGCCGGCGGTGATGCGGCCGGCGGCGCCGGTCACCTGCAGCACTGCATAGGCAGCACCCGCAAGCGTCACGGCAAGACCGACGCTCTCCGTCATGTGCGCGACATAGAATGAGAAGAAGCCGCCCTGCGCGCAGGCGAAGCAGAAGCCGACATAGCTGAGCCAGGTGAGGCCCGGCGTGGAGCGCAATGTTCGCAGGGTCTGCAGCGCGTTGGCCGGCGAGAGCATCGCGGCCAGGGAAAGCGGCCGCTGCGGCGAGTATCCGACATCCAGACGCGCCCGCCAGGGTTGCACGGCAAGCGCCACCAGCAGGACGGCGGACATGGCCACGAGAATGCCCAGGCGCCAGTCCACCAGCAGGGCGAGCGGCGGCACGAGCAGCCCGCCCAGCGCATGACCGGCGGGAACACCCGCCTGCTTGATCGAAAAGGCCAGCGCGCGCCGGCCGGGCGGCATTTGCCGGGCCAGGATCTCGCTCGATGCGGGCGGCACCGGACCATAGGCGATGCCGACAAGGACGGCGCCAAGCAGGAACAGGCCCCAGCTTGCGGGCAGCAGCAGGGCCATGCCGCCGGCCGCGAGCACGAGCCCGCCCTGAAGCAGGCGCAACGGCCCGAAATGCGGCAGCAATGGGCCGCAGCACATCAGATACCACATGCTGGCGAGAGTGGAGATGGCGGAGAAATAGCCGATCTTCTCCACCGGCACGCCCATATCGGCGGTGAGCAGCGGCGCACTCACCACCACCGACGACATGAGAAAGGCGGTAACGATCTGTGCGGCAAGCGTGCTGCCGAGTGCGCCAGCCCAGTTTGGCACAGCCATGCCGGCGCCTTCAGGCGAGGATCGCGACGGCGGCGCGCCGTCGGATCGCGGGGCCGGGGGAAAAGGTCTTGCGCTGGGAAATTCTGGCCGCCCTCAGTTCGCGCGGACCCCCGCGCGCACGACCCAAGCCTATACCAGCTTCCCCCACCCTGCCGCCAGTCCCATCGGCGGTGCCCGCGGCCGGCAAGGCTTTTCATGCGGCGGATGATCGGCTTCTATGGAAGCCTGCCGCCGCGCCATGCCATGGCCGGCGAGTTCGGAGGAGGTCGAACGATGCAATCCCGGTTGCTCTGTCTCGCCGCGCTGCTTCTCGTCGCCCCTGCGACCCAGGCCGAGGAGCTGCCGATCTTCGATGCGCATATCCATTACAGCCACGATGCCTGGGAGATGCTGCCCGCCGCCGAGGCGGTGGCCGTGCTGCGCCGCGCCGGCGTGAAGCGGGCGCTGGTCTCCAGTTCGAGCGACGAGGGAACACAGCGCCTGCTGGCCGCCGCGCCGGATCTGATCGTGCCGGAACTCAGGCCCTATCGCAGCCGGGGCGAGATCGGGAGCTGGGTCAGGGACGAGACGGTCATTCCCTATCTGGAGGAGCGCCTGGCGCGCCACCGCTATGTTGCGATTGGCGAGTTTCATGCCTACGGCGCCGATGTCGAGCTGCCGGTGATGCGGCGGGTGATCGAGCTGGCGCTCCAGCACGGGCTGTTCCTGCACGCTCATTCGGATGCCGACGCGATTTCGCGCATCTTCGCTCAGGCGCCGGCGAGCCGGGTGCTGTGGGCCCATTCCGGCTTCGCGCCGCCGGCAAAGGTGCGCGAGATGCTGGAGCGCCATTCCGGTCTCTGGGCCGACCTCGCCTTCCGCACCGATCATGCCCCGGGCGGGCGGCTCGACCCGGACTGGCGCGCGCTGTTCCTCGATTTCCCGGACCGCTTCATGGTCGGCACGGACACCTTCACGCCGGAGCGCTGGTACTACGTGGAAGAGCATGCTAGATCGGCGCGCGCCTGGCTCGCGGAGCTGCCGCGCGAGGTGGCGGAAAAGATCGCCTGGCGCAATGGCGAGCGCCTCTTCACCGCGGCGAACGACGCATGTCCGGACATCGCCGGCGCGAAGCGTCTGGCAACGGACGGTCAGGTTCTCAAGTTCCGCACTCTGCCGGCTTCGCCCGGCGTTGGCCAGCCCTTCGCCGTCGAACTGGCCTTGTGCGGTGCCGATGGCCGGCCGGCTGCCACGCCGCCGCGTGTCGATGCCTGGATGCCCGACCATCGCCATGGCATGAACCTGAAGCCGCAGCTTCGCACTCTCGCGCCGGGCCGCTTCATGGCGGAAGGCTTCCTGTTCCACATGCCGGGCCTGTGGGAGTTCCGCTTCGAGATCGGAGCGCCACCGGACCGGGTGACGCTCACTTCGCCGCGCATGCTCGATTGATGCCTGCCGCGCTGGCCCTGCTCGCGCTGCTGCTGCTCGCCGGACCGGGA
>JAHCJQ010000026.1 GCA_026126215.1 Alphaproteobacteria bacterium | reverse complement strand
CAAACGGATTCATGGTAAATGCCGAGCGGTGAAGAAGCAGTAAATATCCCCCGTTACCGCTTAACGCCTGGCTTGATCGGCCGGCGCCGCCTCGTGCTATCATGCCGCGACCATGCAGCTTGCGCAGAACAGCGCGGAAATCCGCAGCCTCGCCTCCGTCAGCATCACTCCGGCCACTGGCCGGCGAGCCCCGTTCGTCTATGCCTCGCCCCATAGCGGGCGGCGCTACAGCCCGGCCTTCCTCAAGCTCTCGCGCCTCGATCCGCTGGCGCTGCGCCGCTCCGAGGATTTCCACGTGGACGAGCTGTTCGCGGCCGCGCCGCGCCATGGTGCGCCGCTGGTCCAGGCTCTCTTTCCCCGCGCCTTCTGCGACGTCAACCGCGAGCCGTTCGAGCTCGACCCGTCCATGTTCGACGACAGCCTGCCGCCCTATGCCAACACCACCAGCCCACGGGTGCTGGGCGGGCTTGGCACCATCGCGCGCCTGGTTGGGGCCGGGCATGAAATCTATGCCGGCAAGCTGCCGCTCGGCGAAGCATTGCAGCGCATCGAGCGCTGTTACAGGCCCTATCACCGCGCCTTGCGGGAGGAAGTCGAGGCAACGCACGCCGCCTTCGGCCTTGTCGTGCTGGTCGACTGCCATTCCATGCCCTCGATCGGCGGGCAGGGCGACCATGACCAGGGCGTGGTCCGTCCCGATATCGTGCTCGGCGACCGTTTCGGCGCCTCCTGCGCGCCGGCGGTGATCGACGCGGCGGAAAGCTGCCTCGGCGCGCTCGGCTATCGCGTGGCGCGCAACGCGCCGTATGCAGGCGGCTACACGACAGCGCATTACGGGCGGCCCGAAACCGGCCGCCATGCCCTGCAAATCGAGATCAACCGCGCCCTTTACATGGACGAGCGCAAGCTCGAGAAGCTGCCGCGCTTCGCCCAGGTGGCGGCCGACATGGAGGCGTTCGTGCGCGCGTTCGCGGCCGTCGCCGGCGCCCTGCCCCTCGCTGCCGCTTGAGCCGGCACCCCGCCACCCTGCTGCGCGCCGCCCTGCCGGCCGATCTGCCGGTGGTGACCGAAATCTATGCCCATCACGTGCTGACCGGCCTCGCCTCGTTCGAGGAGACGCCGCCCGATGTCGCGGAGATGACGGCGCGCTTTGCAGCCGTGCGGCAGGCCGGCCTGCCCTGGCTGGTGGCGGAGGCAGGCGAGAGGATCCTGGGCTATGCCTATGCCAGTCCTTACCGGTCCCGTCCCGCCTACCGCTTCACAGTCGAGGATTCCATCTATGTCGCGGAGGGCGTGCGAAGGCGCGGCGTCGGGCGGCTATTGCTGGCGCGGCTGATCGAGGAATGCGAGGCCGCCGGCCGGCGGCAGATGATCGCCATCATCGGCGATTCGGCCAATACGGCGTCGATCGGGCTGCATGCCGCCTTCGGTTTTCGCCATGCGGCCAACCTGCGTTCAGTCGGATTCAAATTCGGCCGCTGGGTGGACAGCGTGATCATGCAGCGTTCCCTCGGCCCCGGCGATGTCAGCTTGCCGGCGACTTGACCCCCGCCGCCCGCCCGGCCATATCTGCTATTGAAGGACTTTCCCAAAGAGGAGGCGGCCATGGCGTCGCAAGCGCCGGGCGGCTTGCCACGTGACGACCATACGCGCGATCAGCCGGTCGCTGCCTATACGACGCAGGATCACGCGACCTGGCGCCACCTGTTCGAGCGCCAGGGCGAATTGCTGCGCGGCCGAGCCTGCGAGGAATTCCTGGACGGGCTGCATGGCCTTGGCATCGCCGCCGGCGGCATCCCCGATTTCGAACGGCTGAGCGAGGTGCTGGAAAAGGCGACCCGCTGGCGCATCGTCGCGGTCGATGGGCTGGTGCCGGACCTGATCTTCTTCCGCCACCTGGCCAACCGCCGCTTTCCGGTCACCTGGTGGATACGCCGGCCCGAGCAGCTCGACTACCTGCAGGAGCCGGACGTCTTTCACGACATCTACGGCCATGTGCCGCTGCTCATGAACCCGGTCTTCGCCGACTACATGCAGGCCTATGGCGAAGGCGGGCTGAAGGCGGCCGATCTCGGCGCCCTCACCTATCTGGCCCGGCTCTACTGGTACACGGTGGAATTCGGCCTGATCCGCCGGACGGATGGCCTGCGCATCTATGGTTCGGGCATCCTTTCGTCCAAGGGCGAGTCGATCTACTGCCTGGAAAGCCCGCTGCCCAACCGCCTGCCCTTCGATCTTCTGCGGGTCATGCAAACCGACTACCGGATCGACGATTTCCAGTCGACCTACTTCGTGATCGAGGATTTCCAGCAGCTTTTCGAGGCGACGCGGCCGGATTTCACCCCCTATTACCAGGAATTGCGCGGGCGACCGAAGCTGAAGCCGGACGCGGTCCTGCCCGGCGAGCGGATCGTCGAACGGACCCTCGGAGCGGGCTGAGCAGCCAGTCTGTTGCGCCGCAACAGACGATCTGGCAAAAAAAGGGGCCATCTCCTGTCGGAGATGGCCCAAGTCTAGGGAGGAAACGCCCAAGAAGGGCATGCAGCATCGCTGCTGCGCTGCACAATTTAAGCCCGTTGCCGGCCTTTGCCAAGACCCTGAAGCAAAGATTTTTTCGTTATCAGTGAGATAGTCACAGAAATGTGACTCCTGCCGGGGTCAGATCCCGACAACTTCTTGTGCAACGCAGCAAATTTCATCGCGCCGCCCGGCGTCCGGGCCGCGCGCCTTCCGCCGCCAGGAGAGTCTCCTTGCGGCGGATACCCCAGCGATAACCCCCGAGGCCGCCATCCTCCCGCACGACGCGATGGCAGGGGACGACCAGGGCCGCAGGGTTGCTGGCGCAGGCTCGCGCCACCGCCCGCGCCGCCTGCGGCTGGCCGATGGCAACGGCGATCTCGCGATAGCTACGGGTCTCGCCACGGGGAATCCTCTGCAATTCCTGCCAGACCCGCCACTGGAAAGCCGTTGCCCGCAGATCGAGCGCAAGGCTGACCGGGGGCTCGCGTCCCGCCAGGATCGCCAGGCAGGCATCGAGCGCCGGCCCGAGCCCGGCTTCGTCCGGCACGATCTCCGCCCGCGGCAAGTCCGCCACCAGTTCGCGGCGCAATGCGGCGTCACTCGGGCCGAGAGCCACCTTGCAGATGCCTTTCGCGGTCGCGGCCACCAGCAGCTTGCCCAGGCTGCAGTCGCGGATGGCGAAACCGATCCGCGCCCCGGCGCCGCCGCGGGCATAGGTGGCCGGCGTCATTCCGAGCAGGCGGTCCGCCCGTTCGTAGACGCGGCTCGCCGAACCGAAGCCCGCGCCATAGACCGCGCTCGCCACGCCCTGCCCCTCGCGCAAGGTCGCCCGCAGCCGGTCGAGCCGCAGCGCGTCCGCATATTCGCGCGGGCTGACGCCGACCTCGCGCTTGAACACGCGCTGCAGATGCCAGGGGCTGAGACCGGCATGGCGGGCGAGCTGTTCGAGGGAAGGCGGACCCTCCTCGCCCTCGCCGACATGACGGCGGATCGCCTCGGCCGCGCGGCCGATCGCCTGCAGGGTCGGGCTCTGCTCCGGCTGCTCCTTCGGGTGACAGCGCAGGCAGGCGCGATAGCCGGCCTCCTCCGCCTCGCGCCAGCCGGGATAGAGGCGGATGTTTCCGGGCTTGGGCCGCCGGCTTGGGCAGCCCGGCCGGCAATAGATTCCCGTGGTGCGCACCGCATAGACAAAACGTCCGTCGGCGCGGCTGTCGCGGGCGAGGATGGCGGCGAGCTGATCGGACTGCATCATGGCACTGCCTCTTGCGAACTGGATCCCGACATCATCCTCGTCCCGCAGCGGCACCTTCTCCATCCGAAGCTTGCGGCCAGAGCACTCAATCCCCAAGCAGCGAGACCGGCACCTCCACGGGGAGATCGAGGAGCATCTGTGCGAACGCCTTGCCCTGCGGGTCGTTGCGGAGCGAGGCAATGCCGCCGCCGCCCAGCGCATCGCGCAGCAGGAAATTGACCGCCCCGATACCCGGCAGATCGAAGCGACGCACCTCGCCCTTCACCGCATGCGCCATAAAGTCGCGCACCCGCTCGGCCGTCACCTGCTCGCGGATCAGCGGCAGGAATTGCGGCTGCCGCGCTATGATGCCGATATTGCTGTCATTTCCCTTGTCGCCGGAACGGCCCCAGGCGAGCCGCACCAGCGGCACGAAGCGGCGCGGCTCCGGCGTCGGAGCAGGCGGCGTGTCGGCGGCGGCGGCCTGGACCGGCGCGCCCGCGCGCGGGCCGGCACCCGGCGGCACCGCGACCGGTCTGGAGGCGCCATCCATCTCGACATGAATGGCGACCCGCTCCTTGGGCACCAGGCAGGAATAGAGGCGCACCACCGGCTGCGCCCTGGCGCGCCCGCCGCCGCCGCCCGTGGTGCCGGGCGACATCGAGGTGCCCGAGGAAATCAGCTCGCGCCCCATGATCTCGAGCGGCAGTCGCTCCGCATGGCTGGCGGCGAGCCGCAACACCACTTCGCGCGTGCCGAGCGCGCGACTGTGCGGCCCGTACATCGCCTCAGCGCCCAAGGTCTCGATATGGGTCTCGCGATAGTCGGCGAGGTTCATGCGGCGGAACATCGCCCGCGTGCGGGCCAGCACCGCCTCCGCCGTGCGGCGGGCCTTGGCGGGCGCGTCGATGCCGCCGATGGTGAGCTGCGCGCTCATGCGCCAGCCATCCATGTAGGTGGCGCAGACCTTGTAGCTCGTGGTCGGCGGCAGGCCGCGCGCGCCGGCGACCCGGACCCGGTTCTCGCCCACCTGCTCGATGGTGACGGCGGTGAAGTCGCAGATCACGTCCGGCAGAATATAGGCTGCCGGATCGCCGATCTCGTAGAGAAGCTGTTCCGCCACCGTGCCGCGCGTGACCAGGCCACCGGTGCCCGGCGGCTTGGTGACGATGAAACTTCCATCGGCGGCGCATTCGATCACCGGATAGCCGATATTCTCCCAGCCGGGCACCTGGTCCCAGTCGGTGAACAGGCCGCCGGTGCATTGCGCGCCGCATTCGATGATGTGACCGGCGAGCGAGCCGGCGGCAAGGCGGTCGAAATCATCCGCCCGCCAGCCGAATTCATGCATCAGCGGCCCCAGCACCAGGGCGCTGTCGACGCAGCGGCCGGTGATCACGATGTCCGCCCCGGCGGCGAGCGCCTGGGCGATCGGAATGGCGCCGAGATAGGCGTTCATCGACATGAGGCTTTCAGGCAGCGGCGCCCCGCTCGACATTTCGGCAATGCCGGCGCGGCGCAGTTCTTCGGCCTGCGCCATCAGATCGTCGCCCAGCACCGCGGCCACCCGCAGCGCGAGGCCCTGCTCCGCCGCCATCGCGCGGATCGCCTCGGCGCAGGCCGTGGGATTGACGCCGCCGGCATTGGTCACGACCCGGATGCCGCGCGCGGCGATGTCGCGCAGCAGGCGCTTCATGGTCACCGTGACGAAGTCCGTCGCGAAGCCGGCGCCCGGATCCTTGGCGCGGGCACGCGCCATGATCGACATGGTGATTTCCGCCAGATAGTCGGCGACCAGGTAATGGATGTCCCCGCCATGCACGAGCTGCGGCGCGGCGATGGCGCTGTCCCCCCAGAAGCCGGAGGAACAGCCGATGCGGACGATCTTCTGCGACATGCTTTCCTTCCCTGGACCTGCCGGAAAAACTGACCGCCCGGCACGGTCCTGTCAAATGCCGGGATCGCAAGCCGCGGCTGGCGGAGCGCGGGCCGGAATGCTATTCACCTCGCCGCAGGAACCCGGAGACGAGAAATGAGCGAACGCTTCCCCAGCCTCAACGTGCTCGACCATCCGCTGATCCGGCACAAGCTCACCCGCCTGCGCGACCGCACCACGCCGCCTTCGCTCTTCCGCCAGCTCCTCAAGGAGATATCGCTGCTGATCGGCTACGAGGTGACGCGCCCGCTGCCGATACGCATGACGCGCATCCAGACGCCGCTCGCCACCATGGAGGCGCCGCTGATCAAGGGCAAGGAAGTGGCGGTGGTGCCCGTGCTGCGCGCCGGCCTCGGGATGGCGGAGGGGCTTCTGGAACTCGTCCCCGACGCGCGCATCGGCCATATCGGCCTGTATCGCGATCCGCGCACCAAGCGACCGGTCCAGTATCTGGTCAAGCTGCCGCCATCGGAGGGGCAGATGTTCATTCTCGTCGATCCCATGCTGGCGACCGGCCATTCGGCGGCGGCGGCGCTCGATATCCTGAACCAGCATGGCGTGCCCGACGAGCGGATCCGCATGATGGCGCTGGTCGCCGCCCCTGAAGGAGTGGCGGTGGTGCAGGGCAGCCACGCAAAGGTGCAGATCTTCGTCGCCGCGCTGGACGAGCGGCTGGACGAGAACGCCTATATCGTGCCCGGCCTCGGCGATGCCGGCGACCGGATTTTCGGCACCGATCACGAGGACGGCAAGTAGCCCCTGCCTATTTCCAGTAGGACGACCTGAGTTCCCGCTTCAGCACCTTGCCCAGCGCGTTGCGCGGAAACTCGGCACGGAATTCGACGGCGGCGAGCCGCTGATGTTTGGCAAGCCGCTCGTTGGCCCAGCGCGCGATCTCCGCTTGCGTCGCCGCGGCGCCCTCGCGCGGGATGACGAGGGCGAGCGGGCTCTCGCCCCAGATCTCGTGCGGAATCCCGATCACGGTGACGTCGAGCACCGCCGGGTGCTCGCCCAGCACCCGCTCGATGTCCGTCGGGAAGACGTTCAATCCGCCGCTGATGATCATGTCCTTCTTGCGGTCGAGAATGTAGAGAAAGCCGTCCTCGTCCAGCCGGCCGATATCCCCGGTGCGCACGTAGGAGCGGCCGCGCTCGTCACGCCAGATGGCCGCGGCCGTCTCCGCCGGCTTCCTGTGATATTCCCGCATGAGGCCGGCGCCGTAACCGACGATCTCGCCCACCTCGCCGCGCGGCAACTCGCGATCGTCCGCGCCGATGATGCGCAGATCGAAGCCCAGGACCGGCGTGCCGACGGATGCGAACTTGTCGCCCATCCGTTCGGGCTTGAGCATGGTGGCCAGCCCCTCCGATACGCCGTAAAGCTCGTAGAGCACCGGGCCGAACCGCTCAAGCACGGCTTTCTTGGTGTCGAGGCGCAGCGGCGAACCGGCACACAGCATGGCGCGCAGCGAAGAGGTGTCGTATCGCCCGCAATCGGGATGCGCGAGCGTGAGGATGAACTGCGTCGGCACCATGAAAGTATGAGTGACGCGCTCGCGCTCCACGAGTTCGAGGAAGCGTTCCGGCGCGAAAGTCTCCATCACCACCAGCGTGCCGCCGGTGAACAGCACGGGCATCATCATCAGCCAGGTGCCGTTCGAGTAAAGCGATGTGGTGGTGAGTGCCACGGAATTGCAGTCAAAGCGCAGTTCCAGCGCGTTCGAGTAGGCAAAATGCTGGCGCGCGCGGTGCGTCTGCACGATACCCTTGGGGATGCCGGTGGTGCCCGACGAATAGATTATGTTGAACTCGTCATCCATGCGGTAGCTCACCAGCGGCTCGTCCTCCGGCTGCATCGCCGTCCAGGCCGAATAGTCCTGCCAGCCTGGCGCGGCAAAACCGAAGGCAAAACGGTGCGCGAGCGGCGCCGCCTCGAGCCCGTCGACGAGATGCCTGAGGCTCCGGGAGGCGAACAGTGCCCGTGCGTCGCAATCGCGGATCAGGGTCTGCGCCTGCACGGGCGTAAGAAGGCCGGAGAGCGGCACCGCGCAGCATCCGGCCTTGATGATGCCGAACATGGCTTCCGCCATCTCGACGCTGTTGGACATGACGAGGGCCACCTTGTCGCCGGCGCCGAGCCCGATGGCTTTCAGGCCATTGGCGACGCGATTCATGCGGCGATTGAACTTGCCCCAGTTCAGGCGCTGCTCGCCGAGCACCAGACAGGGCCGGTCCGGGAACCAGCGGGCATGGCTTGCCCAAAGGTCGGGCAGATAGACCTGGGCGTCGTCGAAGCGGTCCGCCCCGCTCACGGCCGCGACGGCTCCGTTTGGAAGATGCGCATCACCTCGTCGTTGGCGGAAGCGAACGGCGCCGCGCCCGACATGTCGGTGATGGCGCCCCACTCCCGCGCCAGCATCTCCGGCGTGACCGGCCGTGCCGGGTCGAAGCGGCGGCCACGCCCTTCGACCATCTCCACTTTGGCGAAAAAGCCGCCGCCCGCCGAGACGATCTGTCCGCTCTCCTGGCAGGCTTCGCTGCAGAAATAGGCGACCAGCGGCGTCACCATTTCGGGCCGCAGCATCTCGCGCGCCTGAGCCGGCAGAAGCGACTCGGTCATGCGCGTGAAAGCGACCGGCGCCACTGTATTGACCAGGATGTTGTGCTTGCGCCCCTCCTGCTTCAGCGCATTCATCAGCCCGACCAGGCCGAGCTTGGCCGCCGCATAGTTGGACTGGCCGAAATTGCCGTAGAGACCTGCGGCCGAGGTGGTCATGACGATGCGCCCATACTGGCGCTCCTGCATCGCGGGCCAGGCGGCCCGCGTCACGTAGGCGCTGCCCAGCAGATGCACCGACACCACGCGCTCGAAATCGGCCATGTCCATCTTCGCCAGCGTCTTGTCGCGCAGGATGCCGGCATTGTTGACGAGAATGTCGAGGCGCCCGAAAGCATCGAGGGTGGCGGCCACCATGCGCGCGGCCGCTCGCGGATCGGCCACGCTTTCCCCGTTCGCGATCGCCTCGCCGCCGGCGGCGCGAATCTCGTCGGCGACACGCTCGGCCGCACCCGCCGATCCGCCCTGCCCATCCAGCGCGCCGCCCAGATCGTTGACCACCACCCTGGCGCCCCGCGCGGCGAGGAAGAGCGCGTGGCTGCGCCCCAGTCCGCCGCCCGCGCCCGTCACCAGGGCGACGCGCCCGTCATAGCGAATGTCCATGCTCACCGCGCCTCCGTCCGCTCAGGCCGATTTTTCGAGGATGATCACCGAGCAGGCGGCCTCGTCGAAGCCCATGACGCCGCCGCCATTCTCCTGCAAGGCCAGTCGCGCGCCGCGCACCTGGCGCTCGCCCGCCTCGCCGCGAAGCTGCGTCACCAGTTCGTAGGTCATGGAAAGACCGGTGGCGCCGACCGGATGCCCCTTGGAAACGAGCCCGCCGGAGGTGTTGATGGGGATGCTACCGCCGAGCGACGTGGCACCGGAAGCGACGAAGGGCCCGCCCTCTCCTTCCTCGCAGAAGCGCAGCATCTCCGCCTGGTAGATCTCGCAGAAGGAAGTCGCGTCGTGCACTTCCGCCAGGTCGATGTCCCGTGGTCCGATCCCGGCCATGCGATAGGCGCGGTCGGCGGCGACGCGGCTCAGCGAGGGTTCGTCGAGCGAGCGGTACTTGCCGCCGCTCAGCACGCTGGCGCGCAGGCGCACCGCCCGATTACGCACCGCGGGCGCCATGGCCTTCAGCGCCTCGCCGGAACAGAGCAGCGCCGCCGCCGCGCCATCGCCGATCGGCGCGCACATGGCGCGCGTCAGCGGCCAGCTCACCGGGCGGTCGGCCAGCACCTCCTCGACCGTCAGCGGAAAACGGTACTGCGCTTTCGGGTTGTTCACGGCAATGCTGTGGTTCTTCGCCGCCGAGGCGGCGATCTGCGCCTGGGTGGTACCGTGTCGTCGCATGTGATGGCAGGCCTGCATGGCATAGGTATCCATGAAGAGGGTGCGATCGGGGCCGGGCGCGAAGGGCTTGCCCGCCGCCTCGCCGGCAGCGCGATAGTAGGCGCGCCATTCCTCCGGATCGAGCCGGTCGATGCCGTTCTCGAAGATCTCCTTCATCCGCGCCGGATCGTCCGGCATAAAGGTCTTCTCCACGCCGATTGCCAGCACGATGTCGGCACAGCCGGAAAGGATTTCCTGGAAGGCGCCATGGGTCGCCATCGAGGCGGTGGCGCAGCCGCCCTCCACATTGACGATCGGCACCCGCTCGGGAAACAGCCCCTCGTTGACCAGCGGCGTCGTGCAGACCTGGCCGCGGATATTGCCCTGGCCCCAGCTCCCCATGCCGCAATTGCCGAACCAGGCCGATTCGATGGCCTGCCCGTCGGGAAATCCCGCATCGGCCAGCACGCCAAGATAGGCTTCCCGGGTAAGATCCTTGAAACTGCGCTCCGGCCAGCGGCGGAACTCGGTCGAATAAACGCCGATCAGATGGACTTCGCGCATGTCGGGGCTCCCCTCTCTGGCAGATCCCCGACAGGCAGGGACGCAGGCGAGGCTATCATGAAAGTGCCCGCCCGCACCCCGGCGCAGGGCGCCTCAGCCGCCCTTGCGCGTCTCGCGGTCGAAATCGTCGATCATCTGCCGGCAGATGGCGCCGGGCGTGAAGCGATAGGGACCGATCTGGCTGACCGGCGTCACCTCGGCGGCGGTGCCGCAGAGGAAGCATTCCTGGAACCCCGCCATCTCCTCCGGCCGGATGGCCCGCTCGTTGACCTTGATCTGGCGCGCCTTGGCGAGGCCGATCACAGTCTGGCGGGTGATGCCGTCGAGGAAGCAGTCGGGCGTCGGCGTGTGCAGCTCGCCATCCTTCACGAAGAAGATGTTGGCCCCGGTCGCTTCCGCCACCTGGCCGCGCCAGTCAAGCATCAACGCGTCGTCGAAGCCCTCGGCTTCCGCCTTGTGCTTTGAAAGCGTGCAGATCATGTAAAGTCCCGCCGCCTTGGACGCCGTCGGCGCGGTGTTGGGCGCCGGCCGGGCCCATTCGGAGATCTGCAGGCGGAGCCCCTTCATCTTCGCCTCGGGCGTAAAATAGGACGGCCAGACCCAGGTGGCGATGGCGACATGGATGCGGGTGGCCTGCGCCGAGACACCCATCATCTCGCTGCCGCGCCAGGCGAGCGGGCGCACATAGCCATCCTGAATGCCGTTCGCCTTCACCACCTCGTTGGTGGCGCGGTCGATCTCCTCGACGCTGTAGGGCAGTTTGAAGCCCAGCAACTCAGCCGAGCGCTGCAGCCGAGCGCTGTGTTCCGTCAGCTTGAAGACGCGGCCGCCATAGACCCGTTCACCTTCAAATACGCAACTGGCATAATGCAGCGCGTGGGTAAGGATATGGACCTTCGATTCGCGCCACGGGATCAGCTTCCCGTCCATCCAAATCCAGCCATCGCGATCGTCGAATGGAACAAGTGCAGCCATGATGGAGTTTCCTGGGCAGTTTTATTACCTTGATGCAGTCACAGGAGTAACATTCTGAGCGATATATGTCAACATGGCTGACATAAAGTCTTCGGCCAACCCGCTTTTCCTGCGCGAGGAGGAACTTCGCCAGGGAATCGAGTTGCTGTTCTACGCCTATCGGGACTTCACTTCCGATCCCGATTCCATCCTCGCCGATTATGGGCTTGGCCGGGCGCATCACCGGGTGCTGCATTTCGTCGGCCGCAATCCGAAGATCAGCGTCGCCGAACTGCTTGGCATCCTGCGCATCACCAAGCAAAGCCTCTCGCGCGTGCTGACCACGCTGCTCGAGATGGGTCTGGTCCAGCAGCGCCAGGGCACCCGCGACCGGCGCCAGCGGCTCCTCAGCCTGACGGAGAAGGGCGCCGAGCTCGAACGGCGGCTGTCGGCGGTGCAGCAGGCGCGCGTCGCGCGCGCCTATCGGGAAGCCGGCGCCGAGGCGGTCGCGGGCTACCGGAAGGTCTTGCAGGGCCTGATCGACGAGAATGAGCGCGAGAAGATCCTGCAATCCATCGTCCGGCGCTGATCGGCCATGAACAGCAGCGACGCCGCCCCCCATCTCCTGGTCGTCGACGACGACAGCCGTCTGCGCAACCTGCTGAGGAAATATCTGAGCGACAAGGGCTACCGGGTCAGTGCCGCGATCGACGCGGCGGACGCCCGCGCCAAGCTCCAGGGCATGGTCTTCGACCTGATCATCCTCGATCTGATGATGCCGGGCGAGAGCGGGATCGAGTTCATGCAGACCCTGCGGCGTTCCAGCCAGGTGCCGATCCTCATGCTGACCGCAATGGGTGAGCCGGCCGACCGCATCGTCGGCCTCAAGAGCGGCGCCGACGACTATCTTGCCAAGCCTTTCGAGCCGGAAGAACTGCTGCTCCGGATCCATGCCATCCTGCGGCGCGTGCAGACGCTCGCGCAGGGCGCCGGACATGTGCGCTTCGGCGAATTCACCTTCGACCTGCAGAAGGGCGAGCTGCGCCAGGGCGAGCAGGTCGTCTATCTCACCACTGGCGAGGCCGCGCTGCTCAAGGTCTTCGCCCGCTCGCCCGGCGTCACCATCAGCCGGCTCGAACTGACGCGCCAGACCGGCGGCTCGGAAGGGCGCGCGGTCGACGTGCAGATCACGCGCCTGCGCCGCAAGATCGAGCCCGACCCGAAGACGCCGCGCTACCTGCAGACGGTCTGGGGCGAGGGCTATGTGCTCTGGGCGGACTGAAGGGAGCGGCGCGTGCGCCTGATCCGCGCCAAGTGGCTCTATCCGCGCGGCCTTTTCGGCCGCTCGCTGATGCTCGTCATCATGCCGGTCCTGCTGCTGCAGATCGTCACCACCTACGCCTTCTACGACCGCCACTGGGACAGCGTCACGAAACGGCTGACGCGCACCCTGGTCGGCGATATCGGTTTCCTGATCGCCGCGCTCGAGCAGCACAAGGATGCAGAGACGCGCCAGATTCTCTTCTTCACCGCCGCCCGCTTCATGCAGATGTCGGTCACTATCAATGCCGGCGAGGATATCGCCGACAAGCCGATGCCTCCGCCGCCCCTCTTCTCGCTGCTCGAGCGGGTGCTGAGCCGGCAGATCGAGGACCGGCTTGGACGGCCCTACACGATCGACAGCCGTTCCTACGAGGATGCGGTCGAGGTGCGTATCCAGCTCGATGACGGCGTCCTGCGCGTGCTCGCCCGGGAGCGGCGGCTGTTCTCGACCACGACCTATGCCTTCCTGATGTGGATGTTCGGCTCCTCGCTGGTCCTTGTCAGCATCGCCATCGTCTTTCTCCGCGGACAGATCCGGCCGATCCGCCAGCTCGCCAAGGCGGCGGAGAATTTCGGCAAGGGACGCGATGTCGCCGATTTCCGGCCCTCGGGCGCACGCGAGATCCGGCGCGCTGGGGCGGCGTTCCTGGTCATGCGCGAGCGCATCCAGCGCCAGATCGCGCAGCGGACCGAGATGCTCGCCGGCGTCAGCCACGATCTGCGGACGCCGCTCACCCGCATGAAGCTGCAGCTTGCCATGCTGGGAGATTCCGACGAGGTGCGCGATCTGAAGCGCGACGTGCTCGAGATGGAACGCATGGTCCAGGGCTATCTCGCTTTTGCCCGCGGGCAGGACATGGAAAGCGCGACGCCGACCGATCTGTCCAGGCTGCTCGGCGAGATCGTGGGCGATGCGGCGCGCAAGGGCGCGAAAGTCGAATTCAACGCCGACGAAGGCATCGTCGTGCCGCTGCGCCCGGTTGCTTTCCGCCGCTGCGTCAACAACCTCGTGGACAACGCCCTCCGCTATGCGCGGCAAGTCTCGGTAGAGGCACGGCGACTGCCCGATTCAGTGATCATCGACATCGACGACGATGGCCCGGGCATTCCGGCGCACAAGCGCGAGGATGCCTTCCGGCCCTTCCGCCGGCTCGACGATGCCCGTAACCAGGACGATGGCGGCGGCGTCGGGCTGGGCCTTGCCATCGCCCGCGACATCGTGCGCGGCCATGGCGGGGAGATCAGCCTGCTCGACAGCCCGATGGGAGGATTAAGGGCGCGGATCCGCCTGCCGGTCTGAGGGACAGAGCCCCTCAATACAGCCGTCCGCCATTGGGAACCGGCAGGTCCGGTCCGATCAGGACCACCCGGCCCACCGCATCGGGAAAACCGAGGCAAAGCACCTCGGACATGAACTTGCCGATCTGGCGCGGCGGAAAATTGACCACCGCCGCCACCTGCCGGCCGATGAGCTCCTCCGGCGCGTAGTGTTCGGTCACCTGCGCCGAACTCTTCTTCACGCCAATCTCCGGCCCAAAGTCCACGCGCAGCTTGATGGCCGGCTTGCGCGCCTCGGGAAACGGTTCGGCGGAGATCACCGTGCCGACCCGGATATCCACCTTCAGAAAATCCTCGAAACCGATCTCGGCCACCGCCAGCGCCTCCCTGGGTAACAGGGGCAAGCTACCCGGCAGGATCGCGCCACGCAACGGGCGGGGCGCCGCCCCGCCCGCCGGCTACAGTCCGTCTCGCTTCAGGTCAAGGCGATCGGACAGCCCATTGAGCCGGTCGCTCCCTTGATCGGTGCCGGCGTGAAGCAATAGACGAACTGGTACTTCCGTTCGGCGATCAGCTCGTCGAACACCAGGTTCTCGTGATTGAGGATGCCGTGCTTGGTGATCAGCTCGCCATGCACGGGGAACGCCAGTTTGGCGTCCGGGTTGGGTACCGCCTCCACCGCCCAGCAATCGCCGCCGGTCAGGCACAGTTCCTTCTGGATCACCCAGCGCGCCACTTCCATGCCGATCCCCGGCTCGCCGGCATTGTAGCGGTCATTGTTCTGCATCCAGAGCTTGCCCCAGCCGGTATTGAAGAAGATCGCATCGCCCGGCTTGATATCCTCCTCGCGCATGTTCTGGCGCGTCAGGGCCTGGCGCACCATGGCAAGGCTGATCTCCTGACCGGCATCCATCATGCCGCCGGTCACCCCGGCGGCCACATCGACCAGATGGCCACGGGTGAAGATGGGCTTGAGCTTCTCCACGCCGAGCTTCTTCAGGCCATAGGCCGATCCCACCTCCTGCTCGGTGAAGCCGTTGTAATAGCGGATCTCGTTCTTGTCGCCGTCGCGGCCGAGCTGGATGCCGATATGGCCGAGCCCGTCGAACTGCGTGCCGACCTGACCGACCTCGGTCGCCAGATACTCGTCGTTGTAGACCAGTTTGTTCGCTCCAAACGGGCCGCCGGTCGGGCCGCCGGGAATGCGCATGGCGAAGGCGCGCACGCCGAAGAGCGGCATGCCAGCCTCGTAGTTGCGCCCGATCTTGTAGATCTTCCCGTCGCGGATCCATTTCACCGCATCGAGCACCTTTTCCGGTGTGATCCAGTTGGAGGCGCCTGCCTCGTCGAGCGGGCCCCAGCGCGAGGGCCACCAGCGTTCGGTCGCCGGAACCTGCGCCTGCGCCTCGGACACCGGCGCCAGCGCGAACTTGCCGGCAAGCGCGCCGGCAGTCACCCCCGCCAGACCGGCCGTCTTTATGAAATCCCGCCGCGCGGGCGAGGCCATTCCCTCCCGGCCGGCCTCGTCGGACGGCAGATCCTTCTTCTCGCTGGTCATCGTCCCCTCCCTGACAATGCCGCGGTCCAGGACGGCCCACGGCGCAACCCCCTGTTCCCCGAAAGCGTCGCCATGCGCGGTGCGATTGTCAACCGGGGCTGCGGGACACACCCCTGTTGCGTCCCGGCCCGGGAGGTCCCTAGATTCCTTTTCGGGAGGCAGGAAGGCATGGGCATTTTCGATCGCGACCGGTCGGCGGAGCGGCTTCCCGTCTCGTTGATCACCGGCTTTCTCGGATCGGGAAAGACCACGCTGCTCAACCGGCTGCTCAAGCAGCCCGAGATGGGCGACAGCGCCGTCATCATCAATGAATTCGGCGAGATCGGGCTCGACCATCTCTTCGTCGAGTCGGTGAGCGGCGAGATCAAGGTGATGCGCTCCGGCTGCATTTGCTGCACCGTGCTGAGCGATCTCGACCAGACCCTGCGGGACCTGCTCGCCCGCCGCCAGGAAGGCAGCGTTCCGTCATTCGGCCGGATCCTGATCGAAACCACGGGGCTCGCCGATCCGGCGCCGATCATGCAGTCGCTCTTCGCCAATCCACTGCTGGTGCATCGGCTGCGTCTTGACTGCGTGATCGCGACCGTCGATTGCGTCCATGGAGCGATGCAACTCGACATGCAGCCCGAAGCGCTCAAGCAGGCGGCGCTGGCCGATCGGCTGCTGCTGACCAAGGCGGATATCGCCGGCCAGGCAGCCGTCGATGCCCTCGCCGCACGTCTTGCCAGGCTCAATCCGGGGGCGCCGCGCCATCTCGTCCGGCACGGGGAGATCGGCAAGGATCGCCTGTTCGCTGGGCCAGGCCCGGATGGCGAGCGGCGCATCCGGGAGCTCGCCCGTTGGTTTCCGGTCCCGGCTCATGCCCACGGCCATGACGGGCATGACCATGGCGGCGACGTGAACCGGCACGATGCGCGAATCCGCGCCCATTGCCTGACCGCCGAAGCGCCGCTCGACTGGCAATCCTGCAACGAATGGCTACGCCTGCTCAGGGATTTGCATGGCGCGGAACTGTTGCGGGTGAAGGGGGTGCTTGCGTTGCGCGGCGAGAGCGGGCCGGTCATCGTGCATGGCGTGCACCATGTCTTTCATCCGCCCGTCGCGCTGTCGGACTGGCCGACCGCGGACCGCCGCAGCCGGCTCGTCATCATCGCCCGGGATCTCGATGGCGTCGAGCTGGCGCGGAGCTGGCAGGCTTTGGCTGAGCCCGCCGCGACCCTTCCGTGACGGAAAGGGCCGGGCGGTTACCCGCCCGGCCCCCCGACGCCTGTACCGGAGATGCGTCTTACTTCTGCTTCGGCAGAAGTTCCTTGATCTCGTCGATCGAACTCAGCACGCGCTTGTTGATGACCTCGAACGCCTCGCTGTTGGACTTGGCGGCAAGCTCGGCCAGTTCGCGCATGTTGCCGATCGCCCGCTCCAGCGTCTGCTTGGCGAGTTCCGCCTGCTTGGCGGCATTCTGCTCGGGGCTCTGCGCGGCCATCATGTCGCGCACCGCCTCGTTGGCCTCCTCGACCGCCTGGCGGAGGATCTCGGCCTGGCGGCGGGCCAGGGTCTGCATCCCCTCGGCCGCCACCTGGTTGGCCGCGCTCACCGCCTCGAAGTTGCGGCGATGCATGTCGAAGATCTTCTCGACATCGACGCCAGGGAATTTGAAGTCCTTGAACATCTTGCCCATGTCCATCTTCGCCACGTCGAAGTCCTTCATCATCTTGGTGAAGTCGAAAGCGGCGAACGCATTCTCGGTCTTGGCCATCGTTTCGGTCCTCGATCAGGTTGAATCTGATAATCAGGACCGGGATCCGACAGGGCAGGATCGCCGGCCCGAAAACTCGACGCAGCGCCGATTGTGCGCTGCAACATATCTATTAATGCAGCAAACCGGCTGCCCGTCAAGTCAATATTGTGCAGTGCACAAAAATCCTCAGGCCGTAGCGGTCTCTGCCGCGCGCCGCCGCCAGGCCAGCGCCTGTTCAGCCTGTCGCAGGCGGCGGTCGAGATGGGCCATGGTTCGCGCCTGGTCCGCACTCTCATCGTTTAGCCAGACCCGGAACGTATCAGCATAGATGACGCCAAGTCCCTTGCGGCGCAGCAGGCCGGCCAGCCCGCCGGCATCCAGTCCCGCCGCCGTCAGCATGATGGCGAGGCTGCGCCGGGCGGGGCCGGCCGCGAATTCGCACAGCGCCACCGGATCGCGCCCCAGATCGCGCAGGATGGCACGCAGCGCCTCGCGGTGCGGCGCCAGCGCATCGAAGCGGCGCATGATCACCTCGAAGAGCCGGTCGCGTGGCGATTCGCCATCACCGATGTCGGTTTCGGCGCCGGCCAGGACCCGCTCGTCGATCCGGGCCATGAAGGCGGCGAGGATGGCGCCCTTGCCCGGATAGTCGCGATAGAGTTCCGCCAGGCCCCGGCCGGACCGCTCCGCGATGTCGCGCAGCGTGGTCTCCCGCCAGCCGCGCTCGGCGGCAAGCGCCAGCGCCGCATCGACGGGATCGCGCGGCGGCGACTGTCTGCCACCCTTCGCTTTGCCGGAACTCCGTGCCTTGCGCGCCATCGCCGCTCCCTCGTGCCTGCGCCTACCTCGGAAAGAGTGGGGCCTTAGGGCCCGCGCGGCAAGGGTCAGCCGGCAAGTTCGCGCGACCGCCGCGTCGCCGCCGCCACTGCCCGGCGCATGAGCGGGGCGAGACCGTCCTCGCCCATGAGGACTTCGAGCGCCGCCTCCGTCGTCCCGCCCGGCGAGGTGACGTTGCGGCGAAGCTGGTCCGGCCCTTCGCTGGCGCCGAGCGCCAGTTCGCCAGCCCCAGCCACGGTCCGGCGCGCCAGCTCCAGCGCCAGATCGGGCGGCAATCCGGCCGCCGTGCCGGCCGCCGCCAGCGTTTCGATGAGCAGAAAGACATAGGCGGGCCCCGAACCGGAGACCGCGGTCACCGCGTCCATCAGCCCCTCGTCCTCGACCCAGGCAACCGCTCCGACCGCGCCCAGGAGCCGGTCGGCCAATTGCCGCGCCGCACGGTCCACGTTGGCATTGGCGCAGGCCACGATCATGCCGCGACCGATGGCGGCGGGCGTGTTCGGCATCGCCCGCACGATGCGCGCCGCCGGACCAAACCAGCCCTCGAAACTGGCGATGGTCTTGCCGGCCGCGATCGAGAGATAGACCGGCCGGTCCGCAAGCTGGCGGACAAGCGGCTGTACCGCTTCGGCCATGGATTGCGGTTTCACGGCGAGGATGACCATGTCCGGCGCGAAACTGGCCGGCAGCCGGTCCGCATCGGCAAGGACCGGCACGCGGCGCGCCTCGGCGAATTCGCGTGCCGGCACCCCCGGATCGACGACCAGCACCTCCTCGGGCCGGATGCCGCGCTCCAGCCAGCCGGCCAGCATGGCCTGCCCCATCTTGCCGCAGCCGAGCAGCATAAGTCCGGTCATAAGGCCCTCCGGCGGACGGATCGAGGTGGTCAGGCCTCGCCGACGGTTTCCAGCATCGCCGCCTCGATGGCCTCGCGCGGCGACTTGCCACCCCAGACGGCGAACTGGAATGCGGGATAGAACCGTTCGCACTCCGAAAGGCCGATCTCCACCAGATCCTCGATCTGTTCGGAATTGGGGCCACCGCTGCCACGAAGCAGCAGGGCATGGCGGTAGACGAGCAGTCCCTCGTCGCCCCAGAGGTCGAAATGGCCGATCCATAACCGCTCGTTCAGCATCACGATCAGGCTGTGGAGGTCGCGCCGGCGCGGCTCCGGCGGCTTCAGGTCGAAGGCGCAGGAGAATTGCAATGCGCCGACCTCCGGCCGCCACGAGAACCAGAGCTGGTAGTCGCACCATTTTCCGGTCACGCCCACGGTCAGTTCATCGTCGCCCTGCCGGTCGAAGGGCCATTCATGCTCCGACACGATCTCCTCGATCATGTCGAGCGGGTTCGCCTGGTAGGTATCGGCGTGATCGAGCAGGGATGTCATGCGTGAAGCCTCCACCGGCGCGCCGGCTGTCGGGCGATGAGGGTGTCTGGATCGCGGAGCGTGTATGTCCGAACCGCCGCACCACCGGCGGGCCATACATATGGTTGTCCTGCTGGGCGACGCACCATATAGGTAGACTAGGAAAGGCCGAGTCGCCCCGCAAGGACGAATTTGCCCGGGCCGGAAAAAGACTGTGGATAAGGCGTCGGTGCTACAGCCGGCTCCGCCCCTCTATTTGCCGGTTGGCGGTTCCGGCGGGCGCACCTGCCGGTGCAGCGCTTCAAGGTCCGCCGCGAGACGTTCGTTCTCGGCGCGGGCCGCCGCGGCCATCGCCTTGACGGCCTCGAACTCCTCGCGGCTCACCAGGTCCATGCCGGCCAGCAACCGCTCGAGCTGCTGGCGGACCAGATTGTCGATTTCACCGCGCAGACCCTGCAAGGTCCCGGCGGCACCGGCGGCAAGGCGGGCGAGATCGTCGAGCAAGCGATTGTCCGTCTGCATTGGGCCTCTCCGTTTGGCAAGGATCGGGCACCCGTCTATAGCCCCGGCAGGGCAGGCTGGCAACGCGCGAGACCTGGCTCAGACGTCCAGCACGCGCGACACCAGCCTGGGCAGCGCCTCGCAGCCAAGGCGTCCCGCCTCGTCCTCGGCCGAGCGCAGCCGGCGGGATGCCGTGGCCGGATCGCCATCGCTATCCAACCGGGCACAGATGAGTGCGGCATAGCACGCCGCGACCCGCGCGCGGCGCGCTTCCGCCATGCGCCGTGCCTGCATCGCGCAGTCAAGGGCGGCGGCCCTATTGCCGGCACGGGCATTGGCAAGCGCGAGATCAGCAAGCAGGCGGGGCTCGATCTCGAGGCCGGTCCGCCGTTCGCGCGCCAGGGCGAGCGCCTGCGCGAGTTGCGCTACCGCTTCCGGCGCCCGCTTCGCGCCCAGCAACGCCGCCCCATGCGCGGCCAGCGCATGGACGCGGAGATAGCTGCTGGCACTGCGCTCCGCAATCCCGAGCAGGGCTGCCGCATGCAGCCCCTGGGCGGCGGCATCGCCCTCGATCAAGCTGAGATCGGCAAGCGCCGCATGCGCCTGCGCCGCAAGTGTATCGTCCAGTTCGCCTTCCGGCCGCGCGAGCATCCGCGAGGCCGCTTCGCGCGCTTCCGCACCACGGCCAAGCAGGACCAGGGCCTGGGCGCGCAGCCCGAGCAGCCAGACCGCCACGTTGAAGCCAAGCATGAGCTGCTCGGCGGGCCGGATGCGGCCAGCCTCCGCCAGCGCCTCGTCGGCCTCGCGCAGCGCCTCGGGCAACCGTCCGGCCAGCCGCAGCGCGTGGCAACGCACTGCCTTCAGCGTCGCCCGCAGGCTCGCATCCGGGCGGTTGCCCAGATAGCCCATGGCCTCGTCGATGCGCGCGACATAATCGTCCGCCGAGCCGCTGGCGGCCAGCAGCCGGCCATAGGCGGCGACGATCAGGGTCAGCGCGCGGAAATCGCCGAGCTCTCGCGCCAGCCCTTCGGCCTCGCGGAAGCAGCTTTCCGCATCGGCGGCCGCAATGCCTTCGCGCCAGGAAAAATTCACGATCTGGCCGGCGGCCATCATCAGCAAATACTTGACCTGCGGATCGGCCGCCTGTGGCAGCAGCAGCTCGCGCGCGCGCCGCCAGTCCTGCAGTGCCCGCGCGCTGTCGCGGGTGCCGATCCAGAGCGCGGCCTGGATCATGCTGACAGCGGCGCGATGCCCTTCGCCCGCCAGTTCCCAGTGATGCGCCACCAGGCCGGCATTTTCCGGCGCGCTGCCGCGCAGTTCGGCGATCGCCTCGGCGACCCGTCCATGCAGCTCGCGCCGACGCTCGGCCAGCAGCGCGCCATAGGCCGTCTCCTGGATCAGCGGATGCTTGAAGGCCCAGACCTCGCCGCTCGGCGACTGCTCGCGGATGAAATCCCCGTCGGCAAGCCGGATCAGCGCCTCGGTGAGCGGCGCCGATGCCAAGGCGGCGGCGCGCTGCAGCACGTCGCGCGGAAACTCCCGCCCGATCGCCGCCGCCACCTGCAGCAGCCGCTTGTCGGCCTCGCCCAGCCGGTCGATCCGCGCCCCGAGCAGCGCCTGGATGGTCGGTGGCAGGCGGATCGCCACCGGCTCCCCTCTCGCGGCATAGCGGCCGGGCCCGCCCCGGATCGCACCGGTCTCGGCGCAGGCGCGGACCAGCTCTTCGTTGAAGAATGGATTGCCGCCGGCACGTTCGGCAATGCGCCCCGCGATCTCAGCCATCGATGGGTCCGGGCCGAGCAACCCGGACAGCAGGTCGGCCACCTCCGCCGGTTCGAGCGGGCGAAGCGCGATCCGCCGCGCGCCGAGGCGCTCCAGCGCGCCCGCGCCGGGCCGGCAGGTGGCAAGCAGCAGGATGCGCCGGCCCGGCAGCACGTCGCCCAGCGCCTCGAGAAAGGCCGCACTCGAACCGTCGAGCCAGTGCAGATCCTCGATCAGGATCACCAGCGTCCGCTCTCTGGCGGCTGCGGCGATCAGGCGTCCGAGAAGCGCAAAGAGCCGTTCGCGCCGTGCCGCCGGATCGCCGGCCGTGCCGCCCGGGGTCTCGCCGCCGATACCCATGAAGTCGAGCAGGAACGCGGCCTCGCCTGCCAGCGCCGGATCGAATGCGCCGAGCCGGCCGGAAAGCCGCACCTGCGCATCCGCTGCGTCCTCGCCCGGCCGCATCTCGAAGACATCGCGGAGCAGTTCCAGCAGGGCGCCGAAAGGACGGACCTGGCCATGGGCGGTGGCCCGCGCTTCGAGCACCGGCAGTCCGGCGGCGCGGCAGCTTTCAATGAATTCGTAGATCAGCCGACTCTTGCCGACGCCGGCCTCGCCCTGGACGCAGATCACCTGCGCCACGCCCCGCCCCGCCTCGGCCAGGGCCTTGCGCAGCTCCGCCATCTCGGCCGCGCGGCCGACGAAGGGGGCGAGATTGCGGCCGGCGCGAAACTGCTGGCTCGCCCGCGCTTGGCGCAGGCCGACGAGGCGGAAGGTCTGCACCGGCTCGCTCAGGCCCCGCACCATCTCGGCCCTTGGATCGGCGACCTCGACATGCCGGCGCGCGGCGCGCAGGGTTGCCTGTGTCAGAACGATTTCCGAACGGCCGGCGGCCTGCTGCATCCGGCTCGCCACATGGGCCGCGATGCCGAAGGCATCCAGGTTGGCGGTAAGATCGTTCGAGACCGCCCGCAGCACGACCTCGCCGCTATGGATGCCGATGCGGATGGCGAGATCCTGCAAGGCCTCGGCGCGCATGGCCTGGCGCATCCAGAGCGCGGCACAACAGGCGCGCACCGCATGGTCTTCGAGCGGTTTCGGCGCGCCGAAGATCGCCATCACGCCATCGCCCTGGACCTTGTTGACCAAGCCCTCGAAGCGCCCGACCGCCTCGCGCATGGTGGCGATCACCAGATCGAGCCGCCGCGCCGCCTCCTCGGGATCGAGATTCTCGATCAGGCGCGTCGAGTCCGCCAGATCGGCAAAGAGGATGGTGACGAACTTGCGTTCGCCCTCCAGCACGCTCCGGGACGTGATCAGTTCGCCCGCGCCCGTCATGACCAGCCTTCCACCCCCGGACAGAGCGAATGGGACGGCTTCGAGCATAGCACGGCACGGCCGGCGCGGCCGCCGCCTCCACTTGCCGAATCCGAGCCCGGCCGCCTATAACGGCACATGCTCACCTTCCCGGACATCGACCCGGTCATTTTCCAGATCGGTCCCTTCGCCCTCCGCTGGTATGCCCTGGCCTACCTGGCGGGACTGCTGATCGGCTGGCGCCTCATCGTGCGGCTGGCGGGGCGGCCGGACAGCCCGGTCACCCCGAAGCAGGCCGACGACTTCCTGATCTGGGCGGCACTCGGCGTGATCCTGGGCGGGCGGCTCGGCTATGTCATCTTCTACAAGCCGGGCTACTACCTGGAGAATCCGGGAGACATCCTGGCGGTCTGGCAAGGCGGTATGTCATTCCATGGCGGCCTGCTCGGCGTGGTGGCGGCGCTACTGCTGCATGCCTCGCGCAACCGGCTCGGGATGTTCGACCTGAGCGATCTGGTGGCGCAGGTGGCGCCGATCGGCCTTTTCTTCGGCCGGATCGCAAATTTCATCAACGCCGAGCTCTGGGGCCGCCCGAGCGATGTTCCATGGGCCATGGTCTTCCCCAATGGCGGTCCGAACCCGCGGCATCCGAGCCAGCTCTACGAGGCGTTTCTCGAAGGCATCGTTCTTTATCTCGTCCTCTATTACGCGGCACACAAGATGAACGGCATGAAGCGAGCCGGCTGGCTGACCGGGCTGTTCCTGGTCGGCTATTCGCTGGCGCGCATCGTGGCCGAGTTCTTCCGCGAGCCCGATGCCCATCTTGGGTTCCTTTTCGCCGGGGCGACCATGGGTCAGCTTCTGTCCCTGCCGATGCTCGCCGTCGGCGTAATCTTTATGGCAATGTCGCGGCGCCGCCGGACGCGCCGCGCCGCATGAATCTCGCGGGGCGCCTGCGCGCCCTGATCGGCCAGTCGGGACCGCTGCCGCTCTCCCGTTTCATGGCCGACGCGGTGGCAGAGTATTACGCCACGCGCGAGCCATTCGGGGCAAAGGGCGATTTCACGACCGCGCCGGAAATCAGCCAGATGTTCGGCGAGATGCTGGGGCTGTGGGCCGTCGATACATGGACCCGCCTTGGCCGGCCGCGCCCCTGCGCGCTGGTCGAACTCGGCCCCGGTCGCGGCACCCTGATGGCAGACCTGCTGCGCGCGGGCCGCGTGGAGCCGGGTTTTCACGAGGCCGTCGCTGTCCATCTGGTCGAGACCAGCGCCGGCCTGCGCGCACGCCAGCGCGCCGCCCTGGCCGGCTGCGGCAAGACGCTGACTTTCGCCGACCGCCTGGGGGAGGTCCCGGACATGCCGTTCCTCCTGCTCGCCAACGAGTTTTTCGATGCCTTGCCGATCCGGCAATTCCAGAAGGTCGGCGCGGAATGGCGCGAGCGCCTGGTCGGCCTGGACGCGGCGGGGCAGTTCGCTTTCCAGCTTGCGCCCGGGCCGCCCGAACTGGCCGGCCTGCTCGCACTCGAGCAGCGCGACGCGCCGCCGGGCAGCGTGGTCGAAATCGGCCTGCCCGCCCGCGCGATCGGTGCCGAGATCGCCGAGCGCGCCCTGCGGCATCCGGGCGCGGCGCTGGTCATCGACTATGGCGCGCCGGTCGCAGGCCTGGGAGATACCCTGCAGGCGCTGCGCCGGCATGCCCATGTTCCTCCGCTCCACGACCCGGGCGAGGCGGACCTCACGGCGCATGTGGATTTTGCCGCCATCGCCGCGGCCGCGCGCGGTGCCGGGGCGCGGGTTTTCGGGCCGCTGGCGCAGGGCGAGTTTCTCGGTCGGCTCGGCATCCGGCTGCGGGCGGCCCGGCTGAAGGCGGCGGCCAGTCCGCCGCAAGCAACCGAAATTGATCAGGCGCTGGAACGATTGACCGCGCCCGCCGCAATGGGCAGCTTGTTCCAGTGCCTCTGCATCGCCTCGCCCGCCCTTGACGAAATCGCTCCCTTCGACCCGGCCGATCCATGAAACTACTCCCGCTCACCACGACCGGCCTCGCGGCCCTGCCCGGCATCCGTCACGGCTTCTTCACCCGCCAGGGTGGCGTCTCGGCCGGCATCTATGCCTCGCTCAATTGCGGCCCCGGATCGCGCGACGACAAGGCGGCGGTGCGCGAGAATCGCCGCCGCGTCGCCGCCGCGCTCGGCCTCGCCGAAGAACGGCTGGTCAGCCTCTACCAGGTGCACGGCCGCCGCGTGGTGCGCGTCGAGGTGCCCTTTGCGGAACGGCCGCAGGCGGACGGGATGGTGACGCGCACGCCAGGACTGGCCCTCGGCATCCTGGCTGCCGACTGTGTTCCAGTGCTCTTCGCCGACAATGGCGCGGGCGTGATCGGCGCCTGCCATGCCGGCTGGAAGGGCGCGCTGGCGGGAATAACCGACGCGACCGTCGCGGAGATGGTGGCCTGCGGCGCCAGGAGCGCCAGCATCCGCGCCGCCATCGGCCCCTGCATCCGCCAGCCATCCTACGAGGTGGGACCGGAATTCCCCGCCCCGTTTCTTGCCGAGGATGCCGGCAACGCCCGCTTTTTCCGACCCTCTCCGCGGCCCGGCCATCACCTGTTCGACTTGGCGGGCTATGTCGCCACGCGGCTTGGCCGGCTCGGCCTGGGGCTGATCGAGGATTGCGGACACGATACCCGCGCCGCGCCCGATCTCTTCTTCAGTTACCGCCGCACGACGCTGGCCGGCGAGCCCGATTACGGCCGGCAGATCTCCGCCATCGCCCTCGGGCCCCGCTGAGGGCACGGACGCGGGGACACTCAGGCCGCGGCCAGCCGCTCCAGCGCCTGGTCGATCACCTCGCGGCCGCGCGAAAGCGTCATGCGCCGCCAATTCTCCTCGTCCGGATAGAAGGCGCGCCGGATATCTGCCTTGACCTGCCGGTAAGCGGCGCTTTCCGGCGCGGCATGACGGGCAGCCCAGGCGTCGCCGCGGATCGTGTTCAGGACGAACTCGCCATCATAGGTGCCGAACTCGAGCGTGATGCAGGAGACGACCGCGCCCGGCAGTGCCATCGCCAGGCCATAGCCCGTCTTGCCCCTGTTCAGCGGCGAGGCGGAGGTGCCGAGATGGGGCGATGTCATCGCCTCGCCATAGGCGGCAAGCGCGAAGTCATAGGCGGGCTCGCCTGGCGCGTGGTAGCAGATCGCCTCGCCAACGCCATAGGGGCCAAGACCGGTGTGAAAATCCACGTAAGCGACCAGTTCGGCACCGGCAAGTTGGCTCCGCGCAATGTCCGAGAGTACGCGGTTCGACCAGACCGGCGCGCGACCGCCATAGAAGATTCCGTGCGGATGATCGTACTGCCCGGAGCAGGCGAGCGGGATCGCATGCGGCCCCTCGGCCGCGGTGAATTCCGAAAGCCGCCGGTCCGCCGCCTCGCGGCCCGGCCCGGTCCAGTCCTCGGGGACCAGCGCATCGGCAATGCGGTCGTACCAGTCATTCCGCGGATGGCCGCCGGCATGGTCGATATGGTTGCGGTTGATGTCGACATTGTCCTCGTTGACGCGCCGGAGCCAGGCAAAGCCATGCGGATTGATCGCGTGAACGAGAAGGACGCCGACATTCGCGCCGAGCGCCAGACGCCGCCGGCAGGCATCGATCTCGGCCGCCGACCCGACGAAGCCCTCGACGCCGTGGGTGGCGGAATTCACCACCAGCCAGCGGCGCGCCCCCTCGCCGCCCAGCCGGGCCACATCGCAGCTCAGGGACCGCCCGCCCGGCCCGGGTGCGGGATTGACATGGGACCGAAGCTCGGCGCCGGCAGCCGTCGCAGCCGCAAGGAACCGGGCGCGCGCCTCGAAATAGTCGCTGCCGAACAGGCCGGCGGCATCCATCAGTTGCCGCCGGCAACGGCCCGTGCCGCCTTCAGCGTGACCTCGGCGGCACGGTGCCAGACCTGCTGCTTCCAGAGCGGCGTCTCGACATAGAAGGCGGCGCGGACCTGGTTCTTGATGGCCACGCCCTGCGCGGATTTCGGATCGCCGCGCAGATGCAGCCAGTTGTCGGCGCGCAGCGCTTCGAGAACCTCCGGGACCGGAAGCGTGCCATATTCCAGCGCCACGGCCGTGACCTCGACACGCGGCAGCGCCCGTTCCATTGCCATGCCGATATAGCCCTGGATCGGCGCCGAACTCGAGGAACCGTCATCGGGCGAGGTCACGTCGCCGAACCAGGACCTGGCCCGGGCGAAGCCGGCACTGTCGGGCGGGTGGGTGCCGATCAGTTCGCCATAGCCGGACGGGCCGAGACCGGTGTGATAGTCGAGAAACACCACCCGGCGGCGGGTCCTGAGATAGCGCTCGAAGATCGCGTGGATGGTGCGGTTCGACCAGGTCGGTGCGCGGCCGCCATAGAACAGGCCGTCCGGATGATCGTACTGACCGCCGGAGACCGCCGCCTGGAAGGCCGCGAGACCACGCGTCTGGATGAAGTTCTCGATGCCGCGGTCCGCCTCGTCCCGCGACGAGCCATTCCATTCGGCCGGCACCAGCAGGTGATGAATCTCGGCATAAGCGCCGTTGCGCGGGTGCGGGCCGGAATGGTCGATGCAGTTGCGATTGAAATCGACATTGTCCTCGGTCACCCGCCGCTGCCAGGCGAAGCCATGCGGATTGATCGCATGCACCGCGAGGAGGGCGAAGTTCCTGGGCAGCTCCCGCAGGATGCCCGACCGGAAGGTGCCGACCTGCGCGCCCGAGCCGCAGAAGCCCTCGATGCCATGCGTCGCCGAGCAGGTCATCAGCACCGTCTCGGCATCCTCGGGCCCGAGCCAGGCGGCATCCGTGTAGAGCGTCTCGCCGCGCGGGCCTTGCGCCGGATTGCGGAACGAGGCAAGGCCCGCCCCGGCAAAGGCGGCGGCGGCCAGGAACTTCTCGCGTGCTTCCGAATAGTCGACGGAAAACCAGTCTGCAACCTGCATGGATCGCTCCGCTAAGAGGCTTCGCCGGCGCCTCGCGACAAACGCCGGGGGCGCCTCCGCCGCTCTTGCGAAAGCGCCCCCGGTCCGTCGTAGCTTAGGCCAGTCAGTTGTACTTGCGAAGCTCCAGCCTGCCAATCTGGTTGCGATGCACCTCGTCGGGGCCGTCGGCCAGCCGCAGGGTGCGCTGATGGGCATAGGAGTTGGCGAGCCCGAAATCATCGCTCACACCTCCGGCGCCATGGACCTGGATCGCCCAGTCGATGACCTTGCAGGCCATGTTCGGCGCCGCGACCTTGATCATGGCGATCTCGGCCTTGGCCGCCTTGTTTCCGACCTTGTCCATCATCCAGGCGGCCTTGAGCACGAGCAGGCGCGCCTGCTCGATCGCGATGCGGGCTTCCGCGATGCGCTCCAGCGTCACCGTCTGCTCGGCCACCGGCCGGCCGAAGGCGACGCGAGATTTGGCGCGCTTGCACATCTTCTCCAGCGCCCGCTCCGCCGCGCCGATCGAGCGCATGCAGTGATGGATGCGGCCGGGGCCGAGGCGGCCCTGGGCGATCTCGAAGCCGCGCCCCTCGCCGAGCAGCAGGTTCTCCTTGGGCACCCGCACGTTCTCGAACGCCACTTCGGCATGACCGTGCGGGGCATCGTCGTAGCCGAAAACCGGCAGCCAGCGCTTGATGGTAATGCCCTTGGTGTCGCGCGGCACGATGATCATGGATTGCTGGCGGTAGCGGTCCGGATTGTTCGGGTCTGTCTTGCCCATGAAAATGAACAGCTTGCAGCGCGGGTCGGGCGCGCCGGAGGACCACCATTTGGTGCCGTTGATCACGTAGTGATCGCCATCGCGCTCGATCCGGCTTTCGATGTTGGTCGCATCCGAGGAGGCCACCGCCGGCTCGGTCATGGCAAAGCAGGAGCGGATCTTGCCCTCCAGCAGCGGCGTGAGCCACTGCTTCTTCTGTTCCGCCGTGCCGTACTTGTCGAGCACCTCCATGTTGCCGGTGTCCGGCGCGGAGCAGTTGAAGACCTCGGGCGACCAGCTCACGCGGCCCATGATCTCGCAGAGCGGAGCATATTCCAGGTTGGTGAGGCCGGCGCCATGTTCGGAGGCCGGCAGGAACAGGTTCCAGAGGCCGGCATCCTTGGCCTTCTGCTTCAGTTCCTCGACGATCGGCACCGGCGCCCAGCGGTCGCCCTCGCCGACCTGTCGGGTATAGGTCTCCTCGTTCGGATAGACATTCTCGTCCATGAAGCGGCTGAGCTTCTCCTGGAGCGCCTTCACCTTGTCGGAATAGTCGAAGTCCATCTGTGCTTTCCTTCCCTCATCCTGCGCCATGGCTGCCGACCGTCGGGCCGGCGACATTCTAACCGTCCGCACGCGCGGCGAAAGCGCGAGTTCGGCGGGTTCGGTTGCGCTGGCGTCACGCGACCGGGCGCGGCGGCGGCAGGCGTCCGCCCCTGAGCAACCGCCAGACGAGTGCGGCGCCGATGGCCGAGAGCGCCACCTGAAAGGTCAGCGGCTTGCTGCTCGTCTGCGGCAGGAGGGTGAGCGCCGTGGTCGCCGCCGCACCTGCCGCCTGCTGCAGGAATCCGGCCAGCGCCGAGGCCGCGCCGGCAATGCGCGGATAGTAGCGCATGCTGCCGGCGAAGGCATTGGGCATGATCAGCCCGTTGCCGAAGCCATAGAGTAGCATGGGCCCCGCCACCGCGAGTGGCGTCTGGATGCCGGACCAGGAGAGCAGCGCCATGGTGCCGCCGGCGACCAGAATGACCAGGGTGCCGATCGAGATCAGGCGATCGGGCGATCCGGCGCGCCTGAGCACCTGGCTCGTCAGCAAGGTGCCGCAAATGAAGCCGGTCGGGGGGAAGGCGGCAAAGAGCCCGTAGAAATCCGGTGCCACGCCGTAGGCATCGATGAGGACCACCGGAGCACCGGCGGCGAAGCCGTAGAAGCCCGAGGCGGCAAAGGCGATGACCAGCGCATAGACCATGAACTGCCGCGCCCCGAGCAGGCTGGAGAAGCTGCCCGCCATACCGGCCAGCAGGCTGCCGGGCGGCGGCGGATGGCGGTTCGTCTCGGGGAGCCGGAGAAAAATCAGCAGCGTGAGCAGCGCAGTGAAGGCGGCGACGAAATCGAAACTGGCCCACCAGCCGAACCGCACATGGAGCTGGCCGCCAAGGATTGGCGCCAGCGCCGGGGAGAGCGTCACGCCGAGCGCCACGAATGCCATGGCCCGCGGCATGTGCTCTGGCCCGTAGAGATCGCGGATCACCGCGCGCACCACCACCATTCCGGCACATGAGCCGAACGCCTGGAAGGCGCGCAGCGCGATCAGCGTCTCGATGTTCGGCGCGAAGGAACAGGCGAAGCTCGAAACGGCACAAAGCACGAGACCCGCGATCAGCACCCGCCGCCGCCCGAAACGGTCCGAGAGCGGCCCATGCACCAGCGTCGCGACGGCGAAGCTCGCCAGGAAAACCGAGAGGGTGAGCTGCACCTCGCCGATGCCAGTGCCGAAGATGCGCGCCATCTCCGGCATGGAGGGGACGTAGATCGCCGATGCAAGCAGGCCGAGGCCCGAGCATCCGGCGAGCAGGATCAGAAGTGGCAAGCTGTGCAAGACCGGCCCCGCGACATAGGACGCCACGGCACTCTTTCGGCGGGGCGCGCCTCCAGTATGCGCCGGCAGCGGCCGGGCGCAATCCTTCGTTAACCGCGCGCCACGTAAATCATTTGGTTACCAAGATGAACTAGTCTCAACCCGTCCTGGTCCTTCCGTGTCACTGGGGGAACGACGTGAACCTGCGCATTCTGATCGTCGACGATCATGCCGGCATGCGCCGGCTGACCAAGACGATCCTCGCCGCCTTCGGCATCCGTCGCGTGCGCGAAGCCTCGACCGCGGAGGAAGCGCTGGCACTGATCCGCGAGTTTGAACCCGACATCGCCATCGTCGACTTCCTGATGCCGGGCATGACCGGCCTCGACTTCGTCAAGCTGGTGCGTGGCGGCTCCGACGACCCCATGCTGCCCATCATCATGCTCACCGCTTCCTCGACACAGCATCTGGTGACGGCGGCGCGCGATGCCGGCGTGACCGAGTTCGTCGCCAAGCCGGTCAGCCCCGAGGCGCTGCGCCGGCGCATCAACGAGATCATCCTGCATCCGCGCAATTTCATCCGTTCCGCCACTTTCTTCGGCCCCGACCGCCGCCGCAAGCGACCGGAAGCCGTCGAGGAGGACCGCCGCGCCGCAACGCCCGAGGCCGGCACCCCGGAGGCTGGCAGCGATGCCACCCAGGCGCAGGAGAGGGTCACTTGAAACGCAAGGCCGGTTCCTTCATCCGCGTCAGCGAGAAGGGCTATACCTACGAAGAGATTGTCGTTGCCGACGATCTCAAGACAAAAATGGAACGCCCCGAGGGCATTCCGCCGGACGCCGCGCGCATTGCCCAGCAGGCGGTCGAGCGGCTGCAGGACGAGTTCGTCGAATGGGCACGGCGCGACATCGCGCGGCTGGCCGAACTGGCACCGGAACTGGCCTCGGCCCCATCGGACGCGGCGGTCGAAGAGACCCGCCAGCAGGCTCGCATCATCGCCCATGACCTGCGCGGGCAGGGTGCCACCTTCGGCTATCCCCTGGTCACCGAGATCGCCACTTGCCTTGGCACCATCATGCGTCTCGAGAAGCTCGATCGCGAAATGCAGCAGGACATGCTGCAGACGCTTGCCGAGATGATGCGGGAAGTGATCGAGCAACGGATGCGCGGCGACGGTGGCGCGAGCGGCGAAAAGCTGCGCAAGAAGGCGCACCGCATGGCGGTGCTGGCGGCGGATCCCGCCCGCGGCGGACCTGCAGCGGGCATTGCGGGCTAGCGGGCAGCTAAAGCCTTTCGCCGTGGGATGGAATCGTTCTGACGTGGCGGAATTGGGGTGTGGCTGGTCAGTCGGCGCAAGTCGTAGCGGGGCTACGGCCAAGCCGACTGACGCTGTCCATCGGCGCAATTCCGCCCGTCCCGGCGGGCTGGCCGGCGGCGGGCGCCCGCTTTGTCGCGCCGCTGGCCCGATGCACCACATCGCGCTGCGCGCCGCTTCGCGCGGCTCGCCGCGCCGCCGGCCAACGGAACGGTTTCCATCTCGCGGTGAAAGGCTTTAGGCCGCGGGAACGTCGCTTTTCAGGATGCAGCTTTCGGGGAGCAGGATCTCGACCTGCGTGCCCTCGCCCAAGCGGCTCTGCATGCGCAGCCGGCCGTTATGGGCCTCGACCAGCCGGCGGACGATGAACAGGCCGAGGCCGACGCCGTTGGAGACGCGCGAGACATCGCTGTCCACCTGATAGAAGGGCTGGGTCAGTTTCGGCAGCTCCCGGGCCGGGATGCCGCAGCCGGTATCGCTCACCTCGATCAGCACGCCCTCGCCGGTCAGGGCGCCATGCACGCTGACAGTGCCGCCGCGCGGAGTATGACGGATGGCATTGCCCAGAAGGTTCAGCACCACCTGGCGCAGCATGCGCGGATCGGCCTCGATCTCCGGGAGCTTGCCAAAGCCCTGTTCGTGGAGCACGACGCCCTCGGCCACTGCCCGCTCGCGCATCATCCGCATGGCGGTCCGGCAGACATGCCCCAGATCCATCCGTTCGGGCTGCGGGCGATGCTGGCCGCTCTCGATGCGGGCAATGTCGAGAATATCGGTGATGAGGTTGTGCAGGTGCTGGCCACTCGCGAGGATGTCGGCGACGTATTCGCGCTGGCGCGCCTCGAGCCGGCCGCAGGAGCTGCCCAACAGCAGCTCGGAGAAGCCAATGATGGCATTGAGCGGCGTGCGCAACTCGTGGCTCATGGTGGCAAGAAAGCGGCTCTTGGCGCGGTTGGCGAGTTCCGCCGCTTCAAGGGCCTCGCGCAGCGCGTCCTCGGCGCGCCTTCGTTCGGTCAGGTCGGTCACGGTGCCGACAAAGCCGGCGACCGCGCCGGTCTCGTCGTGCAGCGGCGTCGACTGGCAGAAGAGCCAGCGCATCTCGCCCCCCGCCGGATGCTGGTACTCGATCTCGATGCTTGCCGGCCGGCCATCGAGGCGCTGGCGACGCCAGGCGCCGAGCAGTTCGTCCCGCTGCGTGCCGGCATGATTGCAGAAGCGGCGGATGCGTTGCGCCGCTTCTAGCGTCAGCCCGGTCAGCTCGGTATACTTTCCGTTCACATAGACGAGCCGGCCATGGCGGTCGGTATGGAAGATGCCGACGGGTGCGTCGGCGCACAGGCTCAGATAGCGACGTTCGCTTTCGGCGAGCCGGCGATTGGTCTCGGCCTGCGGCGTGAGGTCGGTCATGGTGGCGATCCAGGCCACGACCTCGCCATCCGCGCCACGCTCGGGCGTGAACTGCACAAAGAGGGTAAGCACGGCCTCGCCCGCGCCGCGCGCGCGCGCATGGACGCTCCAGGGCTGCCCGGCCTGGTAGTTGGCGCGGCTCATCTCAGCCAGGACCTCCGGCGCCGGGTCGATCAGCCGGTCGCGCCAGGCGCCGGCGAGGAGCTCCGCCGGCTCCAGCCCAAGCAGCTCGCCGGCGCGCCGGTTCGCATAGGTGATGCGCCCCTCGGGCGAGATATAGACGATGCCGACCGGGGAATGGTCGAGGATCATGTCGAGCCGGCGCCGCGCCGCGTCGCGCTCCTGCTCGGCCCGGCGGAACTCGGTGATGTCGTGACCGAACGAGGTGAAGTCGCGAAGCCGGCCCGTCGCGTCGAAATTGGCGCAGTTGGTCCAGCGATGCCAGCGCAGCCCGCCATCCGCCACCCGCACGGGATGCTCGAACAGGAAATGCGGCCGCTCCGGCGTGCAGGCGGCAAGGCCGGCCAGGAGCCGCGGGCGATAGTCCTCCGGTACCGTGGCGATGAAGCGGTGGCCGATCATCTCATCCGGCCGGCGACCATGGGCGGCGGCCAGGGCGGCATTCACATAAATATGAGTGGTATCGGGTAGAAAGTGACCAACCATCACCTCCTGGTCCGGTCCCGCGCACCCGGACGAAGCGGAGCTTTGCGCCGCACGATCCGATTGAGATGATTCCCCCGACATTCCGGCTCTTCCCGTCCCCGCCCCGCCGAAAGGCGCTCTATCATGCGCGACGGACGCGTCATCATGAAGCGCAAATTCTAAACTGATGGTTGCTGTTTGCGCTTGACCGGCTGCAGCAGTCTGACTATCGGCCGGGCGAAACTGCGCAAATGGTGCTGCCGAGTGGAATTGAACCACCGACCTTTCCCTTACCAAGGGAATGCTCTACCCCTGAGCTACGGCAGCGCCGTTCCGGAAGGCCGGCAACCTGCCACAATCCGTTCCGGGCCTCAAGGACTAACCGCAGCCGGC
>JAHCJQ010000025.1 GCA_026126215.1 Alphaproteobacteria bacterium | reverse complement strand
GTGGCAGGCGCCTGGGCCGCGGGTGACGAAACAGATGCCGGGCTGCCCTGTGAGCTTGCCATGCGCCTCCGCCATGTTGGCGGCGCCCGCTTCCTGCCGGCAGATGACGAAGCGGATGACGTTGCGCGCATCGTGCAGGGCGTCGAGCACCGCGAGATAGCTTTCGCCGGGGACGCCGAATGCCGTGTCCACGCCGTGGATCTTCAGCTGGTCCACCAGGATCTGGCCCCCGGTCCGCATCTTCTGTTCGCTGCCCATGCGGCTTCCACCCTGTTCCGAGACTTTGCAGGAGCGGCGAAGATAGCGGCGGCGATCCGGGGCAGCAAGCCTTCGGGCCCGGTCAGCCGGCGCCTTTTCTCAATGCCTCTACCGCCATCAGGATGCGTTCGGGCGTCGCCGGCGCGTCGAGCGGCGGCGCATGCCGGTGGCCGCCGACCGAGGCCACCGCATCGCGAATCGCGAGCCAGGTGGCGATGGCCAGCATCAGCGGCGGCTCGCCGATGCCCTTCGAGCGGAAGACGGTCGCCGCCCGGTTCGGTGCGTCCTCGAGAATGCGGACATTGAAGACGGGCGGCAGGTCACGGCTGACCGGGATCTTGTAGGTCGAGGGGGCATGGGTCCTGAGCGCGCCGGTGGCGTCCCAGACCAGTTCCTCGCAGGTGAGCCAGCCCATGCCCTGGACGAAGCCACCCTCGATCTGGCCCATGTCGATGGCGGGGTTCAGGGAGCTGCCGCAATCCTGCAGGATATCGGCGCGCAGGATGCGGCTCTCGCCGGTCAGGGTGTCGATGGCGGCCTCGGCCACGCAGGCGCCATAGGTGAAATAGTAGAAGGGCTCGCCCTGCATGCGCTCCAGGTCGAAATGGATCTCCGGCGTGCGGTAGAAGCCGGTGGCGGACAGGGAGATGCGGTTGGCCCAGGCGAGATGCGCGAGCTCGCCGAAGGCGAGCGTACGGTTGCCGACGATTATCCGGTTCGCCGCGAACTCCACCTGCTCGGGCAACACGCCGAAATGTTCGGCGGCGAAGGAGATCATCCGGTTCTTGATCGTCTGCGCCGCCTGCATCGCCGCCATGCCGTTGAGGTCCGATCCGGAGGAGGCGGCCGTCGCCGAGGTATTTGGCACCTTCGCCGTCGAGGCGGCGGACACCTTGATATGGTCGATATCGATGCGGAAGACTTCCGCCACCACCTGGGCCACCTTGGTAAAGAGACCCTGGCCCATCTCCGTCCCGCCATGATTCAGATGCACGCTGCCATCGGTATAGACATGGACCAGCGCGCCGGCCTGGTTCAGCGTCGGCAGGTTGAAGGAGATGCCGAACTTGAGCGGGAACAGGGCCAGGCCCTTCCTGATCACCGGGCTCGTGGCATTGAAGGCGTCGATCTCGCGCCGCCGCCGCTCGTAGTCCGCCTGTGCGGCAATCTCGCGCGTGATGCGCGGGATCAGATTGTCCCGGATGCGCTGTCCGTAGGGTGTCACGTCGCGCCCCGCGCCGCCGTAGTAATTTGCGGCGCGTACCTGATCGGCCGGCCGGCCAAGGGCATGGGCGATGGTCCCGATGACAGCTTCGATGGCCAGCATGCCTTGCGGTCCGCCGAAGCCCCGGAAGGCGGTGTTCGAGACCGTGTTGGTCCGGCATGGCAGGCCGCGCGCGCGCACCGCGGGGAGAAAATAGCAATTGTCCATGTGGCAGAGCGCGCGGGTCAGCACGGCGGGCGAGAGGTCGGCCACGTTGCCGCAGCGCGCCGCCAGCTCCATGTCGATGGCTTCGATTCGGCCCTCGTCGTCGAAACCAACTTCGTAGCGGATCAGGAAGTCGTGGCGCTTGCCGGTGACGATCATGTCGTCGTCACGCACGAGGCGGAGCTTGACCGGCCGGCTGCTGCGGCGTGCGAGCAGGGCGGCGATGCCGGCGATGATCGTGGCCTGGCTTTCCTTGCCGCCGAAGCCGCCGCCCATGCGGCGGCATTCCACGGTCACGGCATTGTTCGCGAGCCCGAGCAGGGTGGCGACGCCATGCTGGACCTCGGTCGGATGCTGGGTCGAGGAATGGACCAGCATGTCGCCATCCTCCTGGGGAATGGCGAGCGCGACCTGGGATTCGAGGTAGAAATGATCCTGTCCGCCGATCTCGAGCTGCCCGGTGCGGCGGTGCCGCGCCTGCCGCAGCCCTTCCCGCCAGTCGCCGCGTTGCATGGTGAGGACACGGGAGACAAAGGCCTGTTCGGCGATTGCCTGTTCGATGGAAAGGATCGGCGGCAGTTCCTCATATTCCACCTCGATCAGCGACGCGGCGCGGCGGGCGGTCTCCATGGTCTCGGCTGCCACGGCGGCGAAGGGATGGCCGACATGCTCCACCACGCCATCCGCCAGCACCGGTTCGCCCTTGAGGATGGGCGCGATATCGTTGCGGCCCGGTATGTCGCGCGCGGTGACGATGGCCGCGACGCCGGGCAGGGCGAGCGCCGCCGACAGGTCCATGCGGAGGATCCTTGCATGGGCCTTCGTGCTGGTGGCGAGCCATGCATGGAGCGTTCCAGGCAGCTCCGGCATGTCGTCGATATACTGCGCCTCGCCGGTCACGTGCTTGACCGCGCTGTCGTGCCGTAACGCCTGGCGGACGCCGCCTTTCGGCATGTCGTTCATAGCGCCAGAACTCCTGTCGGCGTTTCTGGCGCAGTGCGCTCCATGAGCGCGCGGCGGAGCAGGTTGCCGGCGACGTGGCGGCGGTAGGTTGCGGAGGCGCGGAAATCGTCGATCGGCGTGAAATCGTCCGCCAGGGCGGCGATGGCGGCGTCGACCGCGGCCGCATCGAAGCGGCGTCCGGCGAGGGCCGCTTCCGCACCAACGGCCCGCTTCGGCGTCGCCGCCATGCCGCCATAGGCGATGCGCGCCAGGGTGACCCGCCCCGCATCGTCGAAACGCAGGAAGAAGGCGCCGCAGACGGCCGAGATGTCCTGCTCGAAGCGCTTCGAGACCTTGTAGGTCCGGAAGAAATCGCCCGCAGCCGGACGCGGAATGCGCAGTGCGCGCAGATACTCGCCCGCATCGAGCGCCGTCCGCCGGTAGGCGAGGAAGAAGCGCTCAAGCGGCAGGACCCGCTCGCCACCAGCGGAGCGGATGATCGCCTCGGCGCCCAGTGCCAGCAGCGCGGGCGGGCTGTCGCCGATGGGCGAGGCGTTGGCGACGTTCCCGCCCATGGTGCCCAGATTGCGGATCTGCCAGGAACCGAGCCGGCGGATCAGGGCTGCGAAGGAAGGCCAGTCGTTCTCCAGACGCGGCAGGATATCGGTGTAGTTCGCCGCCGCGCCGACGATCAGGGCGTCAGCGCTCGCCTCGATCCGGCTCAACTCCGGGATGCGGTTAAGCGAGATCACATGTCCGAGCGCGCGGTGCTGCTTGGTTACCAGAAGCCCGAGGTCGGTCCCCCCGGCCAGCAGATGCGCGCCAGGATGCGCCGTCAGCAGCCGGTCGAGCGCAGCGAGGCTCTCCGGTGCATCGTAACGCCCGTATTCGCCGTCGATGACGGTCGCCATGCCCGGTGCCCGTCGCAACCCGTCCAGCCGACCGAGCAGTTCTCGCGCCATCCGCGCGAAGCGGTCGTCACCGACGCCGGCAACGCTGCGCGCCGCCGCGAGGATGGGCCGGTAGCCGGTACAACGGCAGAGATTGCCGGAGAGCGCCTGATGGATGGAGTCCTCGTCCGTCATTTCCGGCGCATGGTGCAGTGCGAACAAGGTCATGACGAAGCCCGGCGTGCAGTAGCCGCACTGGCTGCCATGGTGCTCGACCAGGGCCCGCTGCGCGGGGTGGAGCCCGCCATCGGCATCGCGCAGGCCTTCCACCGTCAGCAACAGCTTCCCATCCAGTTCGGTGGTGAAAAGGATGCAGCTATTGACCGCCCGGTAGCTGACTGCGTCGCCGGACCGTTCGCCAAGTACCACGGTGCAGGCGCCGCAATCGCCTTCCGCGCAGCCTTCCTTCGTGCCGGTGCGCCGTTCGACAAGGCGCAGATGGTCGAGGACGGTGCGCTCCGGCGCCGGCCGCTCGATGCGGCGCAACTCGCCATTGAGCAGGAAACTGATCGCGTCCGGCATCGCCATCACTTGTTGCATCATAACGAATCTTAGGGGGGGCGGAGGCGCTTGGAAAGGCCGCGGGGGCAGGGCAGGGCAGTGCTGCCCTGATTTCCGACATGGTGCTTGCTTTTCAGGCGGTTTCTAAGTCCAATCCGGCGTCTGGGCGGGCGGCGTGGCGGGCCATTTCGTGGCATGCAAATTGCCACGGGGTCTTTGCGGGAGCGAGAGCCGCCCGGCGGGTCCCGCGTGGATGCCGTCAAGCACATGGGAGAGCGGAAAGATGAGCCATATCAGCAGGATTCTCGGGGTGTTCGCCATGGCGGGCGCCCTTTCGGTCGCGGCGCTGCAGCCGGCCGCGGCGCAGACCAAGGTCAAGTTTACGCTGGACTGGAAGTTCGAAGGCCCGGCGGCCGGCTTCGTGGTGGCGATGGACAAGGGCTACTACAAGGCCGAGGGGCTGGACGTCACCATCGATTCGGGCGCCAATTCCACCGAGGGGATCAACCGTGTGGCGTCCGGCACCTATGACATGGGCTTTGCCGACATCAACAGCCTGATCCGTTTCCGCGACAAGAACCCGGCCCTGGCGCTCAAGGGCGTCATGATGCTCTATGACGTTCCGCCCTTCGCCATTGTCACCCTGAAGAAAAATGGAATTTCCGGCCCGAAGGGTCTCGAAGGCAAGACGCTCGGCGCGCCGGCGCCTGACGGGGCCTATGCCCAGTGGAAATCCTTCGTCAAGGAGAACGGCATCGACGCCGCCAAGGTGAAGATCGAGAATGTGGGCTTTCCCGTGCGCGAGCCGATGCTCAAGGACGGCAAGGTCGATGCGATCACCGGTTTCTCGTTCTCTTCCTATTTCAATCTGGTCAATGCGGGCGTTCCCGCCGATCAGATCCAGGTCATGCTGATGGCCAATCACGGTCTCGTGCTCTATGGCAACGTGGTGATGGCCAATCCCGACTTCGCCGCGAAGAATCCGGAAGCGGTGAAGGCCTTCATCCGCGCCACGATCAGGGGTTGGGCCGATTCGATCAAGGACCCTGCCTCGGCGGTCAAGTCGGTCCTCAAGCGCAACGACGTTGCGCGCGAGTCGGTCGAGCTGCCGCGCCTGAAGATGGCGATCGAGCAGAACATCCTGACGCCCTATGTCAAGCAGAACGGCATGGGTGGCGTCGACATGACCCGCCTCGCCAAGGCGATCGAACAGATTTCGGTTTCCTACGAATTCACCAACCGGCCGAAGCCGGAGGATATCTTCACCGATGCGTTCCTGCCGCCGCCGGCCCAGCGGAAGGTGATGTAGTTCTTGGTAGCTTTGCCGCACTTGCCTCCCGCCGTTAAAGGGGCAGATGCATGAGCCGGTTCGTCGAGCTCGACGATGTCGACTTGATGTATGGCGGACCAGACGGAACCTTGGCCCTGCGCGGCGCCAGCCTCGGCGTGGCGCAGGGCGAGTTCCTCGCTGTCGTCGGTCCATCGGGCTGCGGCAAGTCCTCGTTGATGAAGCTGGTCACCGGGCTGCATCCGCCCTCGCGCGGCTCGGTCCGCGTTGCCGGCAGCCCGGTCGACGGGCCGGTGAAGATTGCCGGCATGGCGTTCCAGAATCCGATCATGCTGCCCTGGCGGACGACCATCGACAATATCCTGTTGCCGCTCGAAATCGTCCAGCCGCACCGCCGTCAATTCCGCGCCCGGCGCAAGGAGAACGAGGCGGCGGCCGAGGCGCTGCTTGCGACCGTCGGTCTCGGTGGCTTCGGCCGAAAGTATCCATGGCAGCTCTCCGGCGGCATGCAGCAGCGCGCCTCGCTCTGCCGCGCCCTTATCCACCAGCCGGAACTGCTGATGCTGGACGAGCCATTTGCGGCGCTCGATGCCTTCACCCGCGAGGAACTCTGGTCGGTGCTCCAGGATCTCTGGCTGGAGAAGCGCTTCACCGTAATCCTCGTCACCCACGATCTGCGCGAGGCCGTCTATCTGGCGGACAGGGTGCTGGTGATGTCCAGCCGGCCGGGACGGATCGTTGCGGAACGGCGCATCGAACTCGAACGCCCGCGCAGTCTGGCGCGAACCTTCGATCCGGACTTTGTCGCCATCGTGCATGAGCTCCGGGACCATATAAGCGCGGTCCGGCAAGGAGAGGTGTCATGAGCCGCACCGAGCGACTGGCGCCCTGGCTGTTTACCGTCGCCTTTTTCGTGGTCTGGGAAATCGGGGTGCGCGTTCTCGATATCGGCACCTATATCCTGCCGCCTCCAAGCCTCGTCTTCGAACAGTCCTGGGTCTTTCGCCAGGCGCTGTTCAGGAATTCGATGCAGACGCTCTATACCACGCTGGCCGGGTTCGGCATCGCCGTGGTATTCGGCCTCGCGCTTGGAATTTTCATCGGCTGGTCGAAGACGATCTATAACGGCCTCTATCCGGTGATGATCGGCTTCAATTCGGTGCCCAAGGTCGCGGTGGTCCCGGTTCTCGTGCTCTGGTTCGGCATCGGCACGGTCCCGGCCATCCTGACGGCCTTCCTGATTTCCTTCTTCCCGATCGTGGTGAATGTCGCGACCGGCCTCGCCACGCTCGAGCCGGAACTCGAGGACGTGCTGCGCGCGCTCGGCGCGAAGAAGATGGACATCATGCTGAAGGTCGGGATACCGCGCTCGCTTCCCTATTTCTTCGGATCTCTCAAAGTCGCGATTACGCTGGCTTTCGTCGGATCGGTCGTGTCGGAGACGGTCGCGGCCAATTCCGGGGTCGGGCACCTCATGCTGATCGCGCAGGCCAATTCCGAGGTCCCGCTCGTCTTTGGCGGCCTGCTGTGCCTGGCGGTGCTCGGCATCGTCATGTATGCGGTCTTCGCGCTGCTGGAGCAGCGCTTCACCGGCTGGGCCTTCCGCGGCCAGGACCGCCGGGCGGCCTGAAGGTCCTATAGCGTCTGAGTCTGAAAGGCGACCAGGACGCCACAGGCAAGCTGTGGCGGAACCAGAACGGTGCCATCGGCGGCGCGGATGAAGGGCACGTCGTTGCGCGTGAGCAGCCGCGCGGCCTGTGTCGGCTCGCTCACCTGGACGTGCAGGGCGGCGGCGAACGGCGGCAGGCTCTCAAACCGAATGCCGGGAAAGAGTGAGGCGAGTGTCGGATGCTTGACGAAGCGGAGCCGTCCCCGGCCGGTCTCGACCAGCGTCCCGCGCCGCGACCCCGCAGGGAAGAGGCGAGCGGCCTGCTCGGCGTCGATTTCGGCATTGGGCGATGCGATGGTAAGTCCGAGCAGCGAGAGGGCGCCGTTCTCGTGCCGGTCCGCGCCCGGGAGCCAGACGAGGTCCGGCGTGTCATGCTGGCAGACGAAGAAGTCCAGTCCGGGAACGATGCCAGGCGCGAGCCGCGTCACTCGGAACCGCGCATCGCCCCGCTGGCCATCCACCTCCACCGGGCGGGAGAATTCGAGCAGTTCTCCCGCCTCGAGCCCTGCACCGAGAAAGACATGGCGCGCGCGGTCAGCGTCCGGGCTTGCCAGGGCCACGGATTTGAGACCTTCCCCGTCCAGGAGGCTGCGCCGCCAGGATTCGTTCGCCGGACGCGCGGCGAGCACGCCCAGCAGCTCTACATAGCCGCCCGCGAGCATGATGCAGTGATTGCCCGTCCCCATATGGTCGCTATGCCGCCCGCGCGGCAGCAGTTGGAAGCCAAGGCGGCTATAGCGTTCCTCCGCGCGGTCGAGGTCGCGGACCAGCACCACGCAATGGTCGATGCCAACGACAGGATGCGTCATGTCGGGCTCCCACGGTCAGGCTTGCGTCAACTCAACGCCCTGGCCCCATGAGCAGGTCCGGCAGCCAGGTGGCCAACTCGGGAAACACGCACAGCAAAAGAATTTGGATCACCATGCAACCCATGAAGGGCAGCGCACCACGCAGGATCGTCGGCAGGCGGATGTCCGGGGCGATCCCGTTGATGACGTACAGATTGAGCCCGACCGGCGGCGTGATCAAGCCCAGTTCCATGTTGATGGTCAGCACGACCCCGAACCAGACCGGATCGAACCCCGCCGCGGTCACGATCGGGAGCAGGATCGGCGTGGTCATCAGGATCACCGCCGCTGGCGGCAGGAAGCAGCCCGCCACCAGAAGAAGGATATTGATGGCGAAGAGCAGCAGCCACCGGTTGACGTCCTGCACGGCGATCCATTCGGCGACCGACTGGGTCACATAGAGGCTCGAGAGCATGTAGCCGAACAGGATCGAGGTGCCGATGATGAGCAGGATCATCACCGATTCCCGCATCCCTTCACGCAGGATTTTCCAAAGCTGGCTGGGGCGCCATTCGCGATAGATGACGATAACCAGCAGCAGGCAGAGCACGGCGCCCACCGCCGCAGCTTCCGACGGAGTGGCGATCCCGCCATATAGCGCATAGACCACGCCCACGATCACCGCGACGAAGGGCAGGATGCGCGGCGCGATCTCGATCTTCTCAGCCCAGCTGTAGCGTCGTGCGGAATCGGCGCTCGCCTCGCCCCGGTGCCAGGAAAGCAGCCAGGCCCAGCACATGAAGAGCAATGTCAGCGTCAGTCCGGGCACGACCCCGGCGAGGAAGAGCCGACCGATGGAGGTCTCGCTGGCGATCCCGTACAGGATCATGGTGATCGAGGGCGGAATGAGAATGCCGAGCGTTCCGCCGGCGGCGATGGCGCCGGTCGCGAGATCGGCGCTATAGCCGCGCCGGCGCATCTCCGGTATCCCCATCTTGCCGATGGCGGCACAGGTGGCGGGCGAGGAACCCGTCAACGCCGCGAACAGCGCGCAGGCGCCGAGGTTGGAGATCACGAGCGAGCCCGGCACCCGCGAGAGCCAACGGGCCAGGGCCTCGTAGAGGTCGCCCCCGGCGCGAGACGAAGCGACCGCCGCCCCCATGATGACGAACATCGGAATGGAGACCAGGGTGAAGTCGTTAAGGCCGGCGAAGAGCGTCTCGGTCAGCGAATGCAGCCCCTGCATGCCTTCAAAGGCGAAAATGAAGCCGAGCGCGACGAGCCCGAGGCCGAAGGCGATGGGGATTCCGGAGAACAGCACTACGATGGTGATGAGCCCGATCAGGCTGCCGAGAACGAGCGGGCTCACGGGCGATCCTCGGGCCTGAGGCCGAAGGGCAGGTCGCGGCCGGTCGCCAGTGCCCAGATGTCGGCGACATATTGCAGGACGAGAATGCCGACGCCGACCGGCAAGGCGGAGTAGGGGATCCAGAGCCGCGCGCGCCACATCGAGCTGGTGACGAAGCCGAAATGGTAAGCCTCATGCCACCAGAACAGGCTTTGCACGAAAAGCACCGTGCAGAACAGCAGGGCTCCCGCCGAGGCGACGAAGGCGAGGATCATGCGCACCCGCTGGCTCGCATAGAGCGGAATCAGGTCTACGTTGACATGGCCGCGTGTCAGCAACACGTAGGGCGAGCCGATGAAGGTTGCCGCGATCAGGGCAAAGGTCACGAACTCGGTCTGCCAGATCGCCGACTGGCCGAGCACGGCGCGCACGAAGATCATCTGGCAGACGATCAGGATCGACAGCAGGATCAGCAGGACGGCGACGATCCCGCAGAGACGGGACAGCAGATGGACGATACGGACGTAGTGCTGCATCGGGTGGTCCGGTCGCGGCGGAATGCGGCGCCTGCCGGCGCCTTGCATTCCGCCGGTCCAGCTCTTCCTACTTTACAGACAGGGCCTTTTCGATCAGTTCCTTGCCGCCCGGAACCTTCTCCGAGAAAGTTTTGTAGGAGGTCTTGCGGGCCACTTCGCGCCACATGTCCGCCTGCGCCCCGGTCATGGTGACGACCTTGACTCCGGCCTTTTTGAACGTTTCGACCATCTGGTCGTCCAGCTTCTTGGCCTCCTGGAAGAAATAGTCCTCCGATTTCTGCGAGGCGGCCATGATCGCCTTGCGCTGCTTCTCGTTGAGCTTCTCGAAGCGCGCTTTCGACATCAGCACCGGCTCGTACATGAACCAGAGCGCATTGTCGCCCGGTGCCGTCACGCACTGGAGCTGCTCATACAGACGGAAAGAGACAAAGCTGCCGGTGCTGGTATCGGTGGCGTTGGCGACGCCGCTCTGCAGGGCGCTATAGACCTCGTTCGACGGAATGGCGACGATCGAAGCTCCTGCGCCTGACCACATCTCGGCGAAGGTGGCACCGGCGGAGCGCGCCTTGAGCCCCTGGGCGTCCTTCGGCTCAAGGATGCAGCGGTCCTTGGCCGCGAGCGCGCCGGCGAGCCAGGCATCCGCCAGCACCACGACGCCCGCGTCGTTGATGATCTTCTTGATGTCAGCCATGAAGGGGGAGCTGTTCAGCCGCTTGGCATGGTCGTGGTTCTTGACGAGGCCGGGCATGAGCGTCGCACCGAATTGCGGATGCCGGCCCGAGGCATAGTCCAGCGGGAAGGCGGTGATGTCGATCTGTCCGCGCTGCATCGCCTGCCACTGCTCGGTTGCCTTCACCAGCGAGGCGCCGGGATAGACCTTGATGTCGAGCCCCACATTGGCGGCGTTCACCTCGCGGGCGATGATCTGCACCATCTCGTCGCGCACATCGCCCTTGCCGCCCGGGAACTGGTGCGCCGCCTTGAGCTGCTCCTGGGCCAGGGCTGTCCCGCCCATGCCGATGGAAAGCGCCATGAAGGCGGTCGCGAGTGCCGTACTGCGCATGTCTTCCTCCCCATTTCGTTTTCCCGCCGCCTGGGCGGAACCCGTTCGACCTGCGACGCTAGCGGCATCGGCGCGCCTTGTCCATCGGCCGATCCGCCCCGGCGGCCTTGGCGCGGGCGCGCAGGCCGGATAGCATCATCCTGCGAGCAAGGGAGGGACGATATGGCCAAGCGCAAACTGCGCAGCACCCACTGGTTTGCGGGCGAGGGCAAGGATGCCTTCAACCATCGGAGCTGGATGAAGAACCAGGGACTGCCGCATCACCTATTCGACGGCCGGCCGGTGATCGGGATCTGCAATTCCTGGTCCGAACTCACGCCCTGCAACGCGCATTTTCGCAAGATCGCAGAGCATGTGAAGCGCGGCGTCTACGAGGCGGGCGGCTTCCCGCTCGAGTTCCCGACCATGTCGCTCGGCGAGACACTGATGCGACCGACGACCATGCTTTTCCGCAACCTGATGTCGATGGATGTCGAGGAATCGATCCGCGCCAATCCGCTGGATGCGGTGGTGCTGCTGGCCGGCTGCGACAAGACGACGCCGGCGCAGCTCATGGGCGCGGCCTCGGTGGACCTCCCGACGCTCATGATCTCCGGAGGACCGATGCTGAACGGCCGGTTCCGGGACGAGACGATCGGGTCCGGCACCCATGTCTGGAAGTTCTCCGAGATGGTGCGTGCCGGCGAGATGTCGATGGCGGATTTTACCGCCGCCGAATCCTGCATGTCGCGCTCGGCCGGTCATTGCATGACCATGGGCACCGCCTCGACCATGGCATCGATGGTCGAGGCGCTGGGCATCGGCATGCCGGGCAACGCCGCGATCCCGGCGGTGGATTCCCGCCGCTATGTCCTCGCGCACATGGCGGGCCGGCGTATCGTCGAGATGGTGAAGGAGGATCTGCGCATGTCGAAGATCCTTACGCGCAAGGCTTTCGAGAACGCGATCCGCGTCAATGCCGCGATCGGTGGCTCGACCAATGCGGTGCCGCACCTCCTTGCCATCGCCGGCCGCGTCGGCGTCCCGCTCAAGCTCGAGGATTTCGACGAACTGGGCGCCAGGGTTCCGCTGCTGGTCGACCTGATGCCGTCGGGGCGTTTCCTGATGGAGGATTTCTTCTATGCCGGCGGCCTGCCGGCGGTCATCCGCGAGCTGGGCGATCTCATTCACAAGGACGCGCTGGTGGTCAATGGCAGGACCATGGGCGAGAACACCGCCGATGCACCCTGCTGGAACCGCGAGGTCATCCGTACGCTTGCCAAGCCGCTCAAGAAAAACGCCGGCATCGCCGTGCTGCGCGGCAATCTCGCGCCCGACGGATGCGTCATAAAGCCTTCCGCCGCCACGCCCAGGCTGCTCAAGCACAAGGGCCGCGCCGTCGTGTTCTCCTCGATCGAGGATTTCAAGGCGCGGATCGACGATCCGAAGCTCGACATTGATGAGAACTGCGTCATGGTGCTGCAGGGCTGCGGGCCGAAGGGCTATCCCGGCTTTCCCGAAGTCGGCAATCTGCCGCTGCCCACCAAGGTCCTGAAGAAGGGCATCACCGACATGGTGCGCATTTCCGATGCGCGCATGAGCGGGACGGCCTATGGCGCCGTGGTGCTGCATGTGGCGCCGGAATCGGCGGCGGGCGGGCCGCTTGCCCTGGTGCGGGATGGCGACATGATCGAACTCGACGTGGCACGGCGGAAGCTCGCGCTGCTGGTTTCGGCCGATGAGCTGGCGCGGCGCCGCGCCGCCTGGAAACCACCGAAACAGGAATATGACCGTGGCTGGGCCAGGCTCTATGTCGATCACGTCCAGCAGGCGGACAAGGGCTGCGATCTCGACTTTCTCGTCGGCAAGAGCGGCTCCTACGTGCCGCGGGAAAGCCACTAGCGGCTTGCCAGGCCCAAGGTCAGGAAAGGGCGGCGGGGGCGGGAACGCCCAGCCGCTCCGCCCATGGCACGATCTGCGGCATGATGCCCGGATGCAGTGCCACGCCTTCGCGGATCTGCCGCGCGCGCAGGGCGAGGCCACGCTCGCCCGGCAGGCGGACCGCTCCCAGGCCCGGTCGGGGCGGCACGGCGCGGCAGGCATCGGCGAGCCACTGCGCCTCGCGCGCGAAAGCCGCGCGCCCGCCGAATGCATCTGGGTCGATCATCTGCAGATAGACGCTGGCGCCCCAGCCCTCCTTCGGATCGGCACGTCCGTGTCCGGCCAGCGCCGAGGTTAGCGCCTCGACCAGGAGGCCGAGCGCGAAACCCTTGTGCCCGGCCTCGATGCCGCCAATCGGCAGCAGCGCGCCCTGCCTGCCATCGAAAAGCACGGAAGGATCGTCCGTCGGCCTGCCGTCTTCGTCGAGCAGCCAGGGATGGGGCAGTCTCGAGCCCTCCTTGTGCAGCCGGCCGGTGAGCCCGTTGGTGGTATAGGACATCGAGACATCGAGCAGCACCGGCGCGCCGTCGGTCGGCCAGCCTGCGGCAATCGGGTTGGGCGTGTAGACGCCGCGCCGCCCGCCATGCGGCGCGACCGACCCGCCATTGGGATCGGAACAGGCGAGCAGCATGACAAGGCCGCGGTCGGTCGCGCGCTTCAGATAGGCGGCGAGGCAGGCGATATGGTGGCTGCGGCGGATCACCATGGTCGCCGTGCCAAAGCTGCGGGCGCGCTCCGCCGCCAGGTCCATTGCCTTGCGCACCAGCCATGGGCCGGGCAGCCGCTGGCCGTCCCAGGCAAGCGCCGGCCCCCGGTCCGCAAGGGTGAGCGGTTCGCCCGTCCTGCGCATGGAATCCTTCTCGATCTCCCCGAGATAGGGCCCGAGCAGGTTCAGGCCGTGCGTGTCGTGGCCCATGAGGTCGGCCTCGACCAGGGTCTCCGCCACGGCCAGCGCGCGCGGACGGGCGAGACCCGCGCGTTCCAGAAGCGCGGCGGCGAAGAGCACAAGGTCGGCCGCCTTGTGGCGCTCGGGGGCCTTCGTCATGGCCGGTGGGTCACATCACGGCGCCGAGGACCCAGGGCGTGAATTCGTCATCGCCCATGCCGAGTTCCTCGCTTTTGGTCCGCTGGCCCGATGCCGTCTTCAGCACCATCTCGAAGATCCGCTGGCCCATTTCCCCGATCGTCGCCTCGCCATCGGCGATGGGGCCGCAATTGATGTCCATGTCGTCCGGCATGCGGTTGTAGAGCGCGGTATTGGTCGCGAGCTTGAGGCAGGGGGCCGGCTTGCAGCCGAAGACGCTGCCGCGCCCGGTGGTGAAGCAGACGATGTTTGCGCCGCCGGCCACCTGCCCGGTGACCGAGACCGGGTCGTAGCCGGGCGAGTCCATGAACAGGAAGCCCTTGGCGGTCATGGTTTCGGCGTAGCTGTAAACCTCCACCAGGTTGCCGGTGCCGCCCTTGGCGACCGCGCCGAGGGACTTTTCCAGTATGGTGGTCAGACCGCCCGCCTTATTGCCGGGCGAGGGGTTATTGTTCATCTCGCCGTTGTTCCGCGCCGTGTAACTCTCCCACCAGCGGATGCGTTCGACGATCTTCTCGCCCACCTCGCGGCTCACCGCGCGCCGCGTCAGCAGATGCTCCGCGCCATAGATTTCCGGCGTCTCGCTCAGCACGGCGCTGCCGCCGTGGCGCACCAGAAGATCGACGCAGGCGCCGAGTGCGGGATTGGCGGTAATGCCGGAATAGCCATCCGATCCGCCGCACTGCAGCGCCAGGCAAAGATGGCTTGCCGGCACCTGGCGCCGCTCGATCCGGGAGGCCGCCGGCAGCATCTCCTTCAGGATCGCCACGCCGTTGCGCACCGTGCGCGCCGTCCCGCCTTCGTCCTGGATGGTGAGCGTGCGCAGTCCTTCGCCGACCTCAAGACCCTCTGCGGCCAGCAGGCCGCCGATCTGGTTGCCTTCGCAGCCGAGGCCGAGCACGAGGATGCCGGCGAAGTTGGCATGGCGGGCGAAGCCGGCGAGGGTGCGGCGCAGCACCGCCATGCCCTCGCCCGCGGCGTCCATGCCGCAACCGGTGCCGTGCGTCAGCGCCACCACGCCGTCGACTGTCGGAAAATCCGCCAGCAGCGGCCGCATCTGCTCCGCGATATAGCGCCCCGTGGTGGCCGAGCAATTGACCGTGGTGACAATGCCGAGATAGTTGCGGGTCGCAACCCTGCCATCGGGCCGGACTATTCCCTGGAAGGTGGCGCGCAGGTGCTCTGGCAACATCTCTGTCGGCCGCGCATCGGCGCCGAAGGCATGGTCGCGCTCGAACTCGCCCATGGCCAGGTTGTGGGTATGGACATGTTCGCCGGGTGCGATGTCGGTGGTGGCGAAGCCGATGATCTGTCCGTACTTGCGCACCGGCGCCCCGTGCCCGATCCGCATGGCGGCGATCTTGTGGCCGGCCGGCACGTGCCCCACGGCGCTCGTCGCCTCGCCAGGTATGGCGGTACCGGGCAGGATGTCGGTCCGGGCGACGACGACGTTGTCGTGCGGGCCGAGGCGTATGGTCAATGGCTGCATCGCGTCCCCTTGCTTGGCAATCCATGCCGCCTGTGCGGCCGGAGCCCTCTGGGCAATTTACAACCCGCACCGGCCCGTGGCAATTTGGCGGCCGCAAACGCCATGGGGGATGGACGAGGATGGGCGGCAGGCTCGCGGGCAGGACGGCGCTGGTGACGGCGGCGGCGCAGGGCATCGGCGAGGCGGCCGCGCGGGCTTTCGCCGCGGAAGGCGCGCGGGTGATCGCCACCGACGTGGCACATCAGCGCCTCGCCGCCCTGGACGGAACTACGGGGATCGAGACGGCGCGGCTTGACGTGCTCGATCACGAGGCCGTCGCGCAGGCCGCCCGGCGGTTCGGGTCCGTCGACGTGCTCTTCAACTGCGCCGGCATGGTGCCCCACGGCAGCATTCTCGATTGCGGCGAGGAGCAGTGGAGTGCTGCCTTCGATCTAAACGTCCGGGCCATGTACCGGATGATCCGGGCGTTCCTGCCGGCGATGCTTGAGCGCCGCGGCGGCAGCATCATCAACATGTCGTCGGTCTGCTCGTCGATGAAGGGCCTGCCGAACCGCTTTGCCTACGGCGCGAGCAAGGCCGCCGTCATCGGACTGACCAAGTCGGTCGCCGCCGATTTCGTCGGCCACGGCATCCGCTGCAATGCCGTCTGTCCCGGCACGGTACAGACGCCCTCGCTCGACGAGCGGATCAATGCCTTCGCCGATCCGGTCCAGGCACGGCGCGACTTCATCGCCCGTCAGCCGATGGGTCGGCTCGGCACGCCGGCGGAGGTGGCGGCGCTCTGTGTCTATCTCGCCTCCGACGAGGCGGCCTATATCACCGGTCAGGCCATCGCCATCGATGGCGGGATCACCATCTAGAAGCGATCAGGAAAGAGGACGAGGGGATGAAACTTCTGCGCTACGGCCGCGCCGGCCAGGAACGGCCGGCAATACTCGACAACGAGGGTCGCATGCGCGACATCTCGCGCATCGTCAAGGACATCACGCCGGCGACGATCTCGCCCGGCCTGCTCGCCGCGCTGCGCAAGGCGGACCAGCGGCGGCTTCCGCTGGTCAAGGGACGGCCACGCCTCGGGCCGCCGGTCGGGGGGATTGGCAAGCTGGTCTGCATCGGCCTCAACTATTCCGACCATGCCGCGGAGACCGGCGCGCCCATTCCGAAGGAGCCGATCGTCTTCCTCAAGGCGAATTCCTCGATCTGCGGGCCGAACGACACAGTCATCATCCCGCGCGATTCGAAGAAGTCCGACTGGGAGGTGGAGCTTGCCATCGTCATCGGCCGCAAGGCCCAGTATGTCGAGCAGGCGAAGGCGCTGAACTACGTGTTCGGCTACACGATCTGCAACGACGTCTCGGAGCGTGAGTTCCAGCTCGAGCGCGGCGGCTCCTGGGACAAGGGCAAGAGCTGCGACACTTTCGGGCCGCTCGGCCCCTGGCTGGTCACCCGCGAGGAGGTCAAGGACCCGCAGAACCTCAAACTCTGGCTCGAACTGAACGGCAAGCGGGTCCAGAACGGGACGACCGCGAAGATGATCTTCGGCGTCGCCGAGATCGTCGCCTACGTCTCGCGCTTCATGACGCTTCATCCAGGAGACGTAATCTCCACGGGCACGCCGCCCGGCGTCGGCCTTGGCATGAAGCCGCCGCTTTTCCTCAAGCCGGGCGACGTCATGCGTCTCGGCATCGAGGGTATGGGCGAGCAGGTGCAGAAGGTGGCGGCTGCCCGCGTCTAGAGCCGTTCACCGCGGGATGGAAACAGTTCTGTTGGCCGGCGGCGCGACAAAGCGGGCGCTCGCCGCCGGCCAGCCCGCCGGGACGGGCGGAATTGCGCCGATGGACAGCGGCAGTCGGCTTGGCCGTAGCCCCGCTACGACCTGCGCCGACTGACCAGCCACACCCCAATTCCGCCACGTCAGAACGATTCCATCCCGCGGTGAACGGCTCTAGTAGGTCGAGCGGCCGCCTGTGATGTCGAAGACCGCACCGGTCGAGAAAGAGCATTCGGCGGAGGAGAGCCAGGCAACGAGGCCTGCGATCTCCTCCACCTCGACGAAGCGGTTCATCGGGATTTTCGAGAGCATGTAGCCGATATGCTCCTCGCTCATCTGCGCGAAGATGTCCGTCTTCGCCGCTGCCGGCGTGACGCAGTTGACGCGAATCCCGGTCTTGGCCAGTTCCTTGCCAAGCGACTTCGTCAGGGCGATGACACCGGCCTTGGCCGCGGAATAGGCGGAGGCGTTCGGATTGCCTTCCTTGCCGGCGACGGAGGCAATGTTGACGATCCGGCCCTGATCGCGCGCCAGCATCCGCGGCACGACGGCGCGACAGCAGAGGAACACCCCAACCAGGTCGATCTCGAGCACGCGGCGGAACTCGGCAACCTCGTAGTTCCAGGTCGTGGCATTGGCGCCGGCAATTCCTGCGTTGTTGACCAGGATGTCCGGCTCGCCAAGGCGCCGCGCGGTGTTCTCGAGTGCCCGAGCGATGGCATCCTCCCGGGTCACGTCACAGGGCTCGCCGACCGCCTTGCCCGCATCGGCCAGTTCCGACACCGCCTTTGCCAGGGCATCGCGGTCCGTGTCCCAGAGCGCCACGCGGGCGCCGGAGGCGAGAAAGCGCCGCGCAATGGCATGGCCGATGCCGCGCGCTCCACCCGTGACGATGGCGGTGCGGCCTTCCAGATCGATACGGTTCATCCCCTGCCTCCCTTCGGCTCCCCACATCTAGCATGCCGGCGCATTGCGCGCCAAATGCAGGGCGGTTGACGCTGCCCCGCCCGGAGGCGAGCATGGGCGGGAATCATCACAGGCAACCCAGCGGAGTGGAACGATGACGCAGCGCAAGGGATTCCGGCAGATGCTCGACGAGGCGCTGGCGGAGATCGTCACCCTCTCGGTCGAGGAGGGCAAGGCGCTGCTCGGCGATCCGGGCGTCGTCTTCGTCGATCTGCGTGATCCGCGCGAACTGGAGCGCGAGGGGCTGATCCCGGGCTCGTTCCATGCCACCCGAGGCATGCTGGAATTCTGGATCGACCCGGAGAGCCCCTATCACAAGCCGGTCTTCGCGGAGAACAAGAAGTTCGTGTTCTATTGCGCGGGCGGCTGGCGCTCGGCGCTGGCCGCGCAGACGGCGCGCAGGATGGGCCTTGAGGATGTCGCGCATATCGACGGCGGCTTCGGCCGCTGGAAGGAGGCGGGCTTTCCGGTCGAGACCAGGGCCCCCCGCCAGAAGCCTCCTGGTCAGCAGGGTGGCGACTGACCGGCCCGCTTGCGGAAAATGACCGAAAGGTTGTTGGCGGGCATGTCGATCGTCTCGGCCAGGTCGAGCCGCTGGTCGCCGGCCGCCTTGGCCACCTCGCCAAGCAGGCGCAGGCCCCAGGCGGGGTCGCGGGCCTTCAGCGACCGGTCGAAGGCATCGTTCGAGGGCGCGAGCGGGGTTCCTTCCACCCGAAAGGGGCCATAGAGGTAGAGCTGGCCGCCCGCTTGCAGCCACGCGCCGGCGAGCCGCATCAGGCCGAGCGTGGCACTCCAGGGCGCGATATGGATCATGTTGATGCAGACGATGGCATCCGGGCGGCATGGCGCCGGCACCGGGCCGGGCTGCGTCATATCGAGATGGAGCGCGGGCAGGCGGAGGTTCGCCTGGCCCCGGCCATGGGCGGCGATCGACGCCAGCGCTTCCTCGTCGCAATCGCTGGGCCACCAGGTCACCTCCGGACCGAGTTCGCCCGCGAAGTACGCCGCATGCTCGCCGGTGCCGCTGGCGATCTCGATCACGCTGGCCGGACGCGGCAGGATGCGTTCGAGCACGGCCAGGATCGACGCGCGGTTGCGCAGCGTGGCCGGCGCGTGGCGCGCGGCGCCTTCGGGCTCACTCATCGGATGCCTCCGGACATGGCCGGGGCAGGATAGCACGCCGGTCCGGATCGGCCGGGCGCGGGTCTGGCGCCGGCCGGATCGCCTCTCTAAGATCGTCGGCAACGGCGTCTGGGGAGGGCGGAAGGGGATGGTCGCGGCGTTCGAAAGCCTGGATCAGATGGCGCGGGAGCAGGGCTTGCGGCTTGGCGAGCGGACGGCGATCGTTCACGAGGGCGGGCGCTTGTCCTATGCCGAACTCGATCGCCGCGTGAGCCGCGTCGCCAACGGCCTGATCGCCGCGGGCATCCGTCCCGGTGCGCGGATCGCCTTGCTGGACAAGAACGATCCGAGCTTCTTCGAACTCATGCTGGGTGCGGTCCGGGCGCGCGCTGTCCTCGTTCCGGTCAATTTCCGGCTCGCCGCGCCGGAAGTCGCCTATATCCTCGAGGACGCGCAGGCGGAAATGCTTTTCGTCGGGCCGGATTTCGTCGGCCTTGTCGAAGGTATTCGACACGGATTGAGTAGCGTTCGGCATATCGTTGCCATTGCCGGCGGTCATGCCGACTGGCCGGCCTTTGATGCCTGGCGGGATACAGCGGACGGGCGCGATCCGGAACTTGGCGTTTCGCCCGAGGATGTGGCGGTGCAGATGTATACCTCCGGCACCACCGGCCATCCCAAGGGCGCGCAGCTCACCCATCGCAACTTCCTCTCCCTGCTGCCTCATGCCATTGAGCGCTGGGGGCGCTGGCATGACAAGGATGTGGTACTGGTCTGCATGCCGCTTTTCCATATCGCGGGCTCCGGCTGGGGCATCGTCGGGCTCTATAGCGGTGCCACCAACCTGCTGCTGCGGGAAGTCGATCCGGCCCTGATCCTGCGGCGGATTCCGGAATACCGCGTGACCAAGATCCTGTTCGTCCCGGCGGTCATCCTGTTCCTGCTCGAGACGCCGGGCTGCGCCGCGACGGACTTCTCCTCGCTCGAACTCATCACCTATGGTGCCTCGCCGATTCCGCTGCCGGTGCTCGAGCGTGCGATCGCCGTGTTCGGCTGTGGCTTCGCGCAACTCTACGGCCTGACCGAAACAACTGGCGCCATAACCTACCTGCCGCCGGAGGATCACGGCGCGCATGCGCGGGAGCGGATGAAATCCTGCGGACGGGCCATGCCGGGCGTGGAGCTTCGCATCGTCGATGCGGCGGGAAAGGACCTGCCGACGGGCGAGGTGGGCGAGGTCATCTGTCGCTCCCCGCAGGTCATGAAGGGATACTGGAACCTGGCCGATGCGACGGCGCGCGCCATCCGCGATGGCTGGTTCCATACGGGCGATGCGGGCTATATGGATGGGGACGGCTATCTCTACATCTACGACCGGGTCAAGGACATGATCGTTTCCGGCGGCGAGAACATCTATCCGGCCGAGGTGGAGAGCGCGATCTTTTCCCATCCCGCGATCGCCGACGCCGCCGTGATCGGCGTGCCGGACGATAAGTGGGGCGAGGCGGTCAAGGCGGTCATCGTCCTCAAGCCGGACGCGCGCCTTGAAGCCGACGAGCTGATCTCGTTCCTGCGCGGGCGAATCGCCAGTTTCAAGGTACCGAAGTCGGTGGACTTCACGCGGGCACTGCCGCGCAACCCGTCGGGCAAGCTACTCAAGCGCGAACTGCGACGGCCCTATTGGGAAGGGCGCGAGCGGCGGGTCAACTGATGAACCGGGCGTGTCGCGCCGATTGTAGACGGAGGTCGTGATTTCATGGGTCCATTGCACGGAGTTAAGGTCGTCGAGATGGCGGGCATCGGGCCGGGACCGTTCTGCTGCATGCTGCTTTCCGACATGGGCGCGGAGGTGATCCGCATCGACCGCATGGAAGCCGCCGATCTCGGCATCATGCGCGAGCCGAAGTACGATCTTCTCGGCCGGGGCCGACGTTCTATCGCGATGAATCTCAAGCGGCCCGAGGCGGTGGCAGCCGCCAAGCGGCTGATCGCCGGCGCTGACATCGTGATCGAGGGATTCCGCCCCGGCGTGATGGAGCGTTTCGGTCTGGGGCCGGATGAGTGCCTGGCGGCCAATCCCCGGCTGGTCTTCGGCCGGATGACGGGCTGGGGCCAGGATGGGCCGCTGGCACATGCGGCCGGACATGACATCAACTACATTGCATTGACCGGTGCGCTGGCTGCCATTGGCCGACAGGGCGAAGCGCCGGTGCCGCCGCTCAATCTGGTGGGCGACTTCGGGGGCGGGGCGCTCTATCTCGCCTTCGGCGTGGTGTGTGCCCTGCTCGAGGCGCGCCAGTCCGGGCGTGGCCAGGTGGTCGATGCGGCGATGGTGGATGGCGCCGCATCGCTGATGACGGCCATCTACGGCATGCGCGCCATGGGCGTCTGGAACGACCGGCGCGGCGAGAACATTCTCGATACCGGCGCACCATGGTACGACGTGTACGAGACCAGGGATGGCGCCTTTGTCGCCATCGGCTCCATCGAAGGACGCTTCTACGGCGAACTTCTGAAGCGGCTGGGCCTCGACGCGGAGAGCTTGCCGGCGCAGCATGACCGCAGGCGCTGGCCTGAACTGCGCCAGCGCTTTCGGGAGGCCTTCATCACCCGCACGCGGGAGGAATGGTGTGCGGCTATGGAGGGCAGCGACGTCTGCTTCGCCCCGGTCCTCGACATGGGCGAGGCAATGGCGCATCCGCATAACGTGGCGCGGGGCACTTTCGTGGAGATCGATGGCATTCGCCAGCCCGGACCCGCGCCACGCTTCAGCAGGACACGGCCCGGGCGACCCTCGCCGCCGCCGGCTCCGGGGGCGCATACCGCGGCGGCGCTCGGCGACTGGGGCTTTTCGGAGACGGAAATCGCCGCGCTCCGCGCGGCTGGGGCGATCAATTGAGGAGCGTGCGATGAGCGGCCGCGTGGCCGGGAAGATCGTACTCGTGACCGGGGCGGCGTCCGGGCTTGGACGCGCCGGCGCGCGCCGGCTGGCGGAGGAAGGCGCGAGCGTCATTCTCGCCGACCTTGACGGGAAGGGCGCCGAGGCGGCGGCGGCGGAGATCATGGGTGCCGGCGGCAATGCCGTGCCGGAAACCCTTGATGTGACGGAGGAGGCAGGCTGGGCGCGTATCCTCGCCATGATCACTGAGCGATTCGGCCGCATCGACGTGCTGGTCAACAATGCGGGCGTGGCGATCGGCAGGCCGCTGTTGGCGACCTCGCTCGATGAATGGCGGGCCCTGCACGCGGTAAACATGGAGGGGGTCTTTCTCGGCACCAAGGCCGCCGTGGCCGCCATGATCCCGGGCGGTGGCGGGTCGATCATCAACGTCTCCTCCATCGCCGGACTGATCGGGGCGCCGATGATGAGCGCCTACTGCGCCTCGAAGGGCGGCGTGCGTCTGTTCAGCAAGGCGGTGGCGCTGGAATGCGCGCAGATGAAATGGAACATCCGCGTAAATTCCATCCACCCTGCCTTCGTCTGGACGCCGATGGTGCAACGCCATGCGGCCGAGACCGGCGACCCGGACCGCACGCGCGCCTGGCTGGAAAGCGTGCAGCCGATTGGCCGCATGGGCGAGCCCCGGGAGATCGCCGATGGCATGCTGTTCCTCGCCTCCGACGAATCGAGCTTCATCACCGGGAGCGAACTGGTCATCGATGGCGGCCTGACTGCCGCATGAGGGAGGCGGCGGGGAGATGAGCGCGGTGCCGCAGGGCCTGAGCGACGCAGACCGGGAGGAGCGGGTCCGCGCCGAACTTGTCGCGATCCTCTTCCGCCTCTCCGGCGCGACCCGTTACTTTCCGCTCGCGCCGCTGCTCGCGCTGATCTTCGTCTACTGGGACATCGTTCCGCACTGGCAGCTTTTCGGCCTGCTGGCCTGGTATCTCGGCGGGACCGCCTGCTTCAATCTGCTGCGCTATGCCTATGAGCGGCGCAGGCCGCCGGTCGCGGAAGCCAAGCGCTGGGCGCAATACTATGTGCTTCTTTCCTTCGTCACCGGCGGGGTCTGGGGGGCGGTCGGCTGGATCTGTATCTTCGCCGGCAATGCGCAGCAGCAGCTTCTGACGGCCATCGTCGTCTCCGCCATAGCCACCGCAGCCGTGGTCGGCCGCTCGCCCTATCCGCCGGCCTTCATTTCCTTCGTCGCGGCCCTCGCCCTGCCGACCTGCGCCGCCTTCCTGCTCCAGGGCGGAGCGACCTGGACGGCGACCGGGATTTCCGGCGTGGTCATGACGCTGGCGCTCATCCTGTGGTCCTACACGCTTAACCGCACGCACCGGGAGACGGTGGAACTGCGCTTTGCCAACAGCGAACTGATCGCCAGTCTGGAAGCGGCGCGCCGGGCTGCCGATGCGGCGCGCGATGCGGCCGAGGCAGGCAATCGCGCCAAGTCGGAGTTTCTTGCCACGATCAGTCACGAACTGCGCACGCCGCTCAATGGCATCCTCGGGATGACGCGGCTGCTTCTCGCGGGCCGGCTCGACGCCGAGCAGCGTGCGCAGGCGGAGACCGCGCGCGAGTCGGGCGAAGCCCTGCTTGGCCTGATTGACGACCTGCTCGATTTTTCCCGACTCGAAGGGGAGGGGGCGCGCTTCGAGCAGGTGGCCTTCGATCCGGCCGACCTCGCGCATTCGGCGGCCGTCATCGCGACGCCCCGGGCCAATGCGAAGCGGCTGACGATTGCGGTCTACTGCGCGCCTGATGTGCCGGTGCGAGTTCTGGGCGATCCCCGCCGGATCCGCCAGATCCTGATCGAGCTGGTCGGCAACGCGGTCAAGTTCACCGAGAGGGGATCGATCGGCATTTCGGTGGAGCGCGGCGGCACGAACGGTTCGCTCGCCTTCCGCGTGTCCGATACGGGCATCGGCATCGCCGAGCCGCAGCAGGCGCGGCTGTTCGATCGGTTCGCCCAGGCCGATGCGTCGATCCGGCGCGAATATGGCGGCGTCGGTCTTGGCCTTGCCATTTGCCGGCGGCTGGTCGAGCTGATGGGGGGCGAGATCGGCCTCGAGAGCCGCCCGGGCCAAGGCAGCTCGTTCTGGTTCCGCCTGCCCTTGCCCGGTGTGCCAGCCACCCCAGCGCGGGAGATCGGCCCGCAGCTTCGCGGCCGGCGGATCGGCCTGTGCTTCTCTGCCGGTCCGGCCCGGGCGCTGCTGGCCCGCCAGCTCGCCGACCTTGGTGCGGAGACAGTCCTCTTGCCCGGACCGCAGGGCGGCGCTGGCGCGCCGCCCGAGTTGACGATCGCCGACGAGGTGCTTTCGCCCGAGGTGCTGGAGCGGCTGTTTTCTGCCGCGTCCAGGGCGGTGGCGCCAGCGCCTTTGCTCCTCGCCTATGGCGGCACTGGCGGTCCGCTACCAGAAGAGATCGCCGGGCAGGTCCGCCTGGCGCAAAAACCGCTCGGCGGCCCGGGCTTTGCCCGCGCGGTCCTGGCAGCGCTCGATTCCGGTGCCGGGAGGGATGAACGGGTACTGCCGGAACAGGGCGAGGGCGAGCCGCTGCGGATCCTGGTCGTCGATGATGTGCCTGCCAACCAGCGGCTGGCCCGCGCGGTGCTCAGGCTCGCCGGGCATGAGGTCGATGTGGCGGAGAACGGTGATCAGGCTGTCCAGGCAGCGCGGAGCGCTCGCTACGATGTCATCCTGATGGATCTCGAGATGCCGGTGACGGATGGCCTCACCGCGGCGGCAGCCATTCGCGAGCTGCCGGTGGCGGGCCCCCGCGTGCCCATCGTCGCCATGACTGCCCATCCGCCCAGGGAATATGCGGATAAGGCGCGGGCCGCGGGGATGGACGACTTTCTGAGCAAACCGATCAATGCCGAGGAGCTCCTTCGCGTGGTTGCACGCCATGGTCGCAAGGGAGCGCACATGTCCCGATCCACCGGGCTCTTGGACCGGCAAGATTGACTGCCGGGGCCGCTGGCATGATGCTCAGCCCTTAATCTGGGCGATTCGCGGATCGGGGGGAAAGGCGATGCCGGAAGCAGGGGAATCTGGAGTCGCGAACGTACCGGCCGTGATCGCCGAACCCGCCCCGCCGGTCCCGGTCGCGCGCTCCCGGGCGGCACGGTGGCTGTTCCTGGCCGGCGTGGTGCTGAGCGTGGGCTGGCTCTGGCTCGCCTACTTCCATCTTTCGCGCTCTGTCGGCCTCGACAACCTGCTGCTGATGCTGCCGCACGAGCAGGGCGGGATAGTGGCCGGGGTTGCCGCGCCGCTCGCGTTTCTCTGGCTGTTCATCGCTTATGTCTTTCAGGTTATCGAGCGCCGGCGTCGCGAGGCCTCGCTCGCGGCGCTGCTCGGTGGCATGCTCGACCCGACGCCCGAGAGCCTGGCGCGCCTCCGGGAGTTCGGCGATGGCCTTGCGCGCCAGGCGGGCGATGTGCATCGCACCGCCGATGAGGTGGGCAAGCGCACGAGCGCGCTCGAATCCCTGTTGGCCGAGCAGTTCAAGGCGCTGGAACGGGCTCGCGCGGCGTTCTCCGAGCAGGCCGATGCGATGGCGGGTTTCCTCGAAAACAAGCGTCGCGACATGGCGCGGATCGCCGACGACGTGACGCAGTACCGCGCCTCGATCCAGGAAGCGACCCGGGAGCAGGTCGCCCTATTGGGCGATGCGGCGGAACTGCTGGTGGCGCGCGCCGAGCAGGCCAAGGACGGCCTGCGCCAGCAGCTCAGCATGCTTGGACCGGCCAGCGACCGCGCGCTGATGCGGGCGGAGGAGGTGGCGCGCATCTTCGACGAGCAGGCGAAAGTCCTGACGCGCTCCAGCGAGGAGGCGAGCGGGTTGGCGCTCGATGCAGCCGAGTCCCTGCGCCGGCGGGCCAGCGAGATGATCGAAACGACCGAACGGGTTGCCGCCCGCGCGGACCAGGTGAGCCAGTCTTTCGCTCGCCGCACGCAGGAACTCGATGCCGCCGCCGAGAATGCCGCTGCGCGCATGCGCGAGGCCGGCGCCGCGGCGCGTCGGCAGATGGTCGAACTCGATGCGGCTTCGGCCAAGGCTCAGGAGCGGATGGATGTGCTGACAGGCGCCTTCTCCGAGCAGGTGGTGGCGGTGAACGAGGCGGCGTTGCGCCTCGGCAACGAAGAACAGCGGCTCGCCACGCTTTCGACCGAGGCGCGGCAGGCGGTCGAGGCTTGCGGCGAGAGGGTCCGCCTGGAGGCGGAGGCGCTGCGCGCCGCCGCCGAGGAGCTGCAGGGACGTATCGAATCGTCCGGCGATGGCATGCGGCGAGAGAGTTCGGCGCTGGCTATCGCAGCGGAGAAGGCGCGCACCGACGTGCTCTCGCTCGCGGTCGAGTTCAAGTCGCATGCGGATGGGATCAACGAGGTGGGCGACCGGGCGCTTGAGCAGGCAGGCCGCATCGCCGAAACCATGGGCCGGCAGTCCCGTGCGCTGTTCGACGGCACGACGGAAAGCGCCAGGCTTGCCGGGCGCATCGCCGACAGCCTCGAGAAGGCGCTGGATATCCTGCGCACGTCCTCCGACGTCAGCGAGCAGCGCGTGCTCGATGTGGCGGCACTGCTGACACGGCAGGCGACGGAACTGGACAATGCCACGCTCTCGACCACGCAACGCATCCGCGAGGCGGCCGATGCATTGCGCCGGCAGGCGGGCGATCTGGATGCGGCCATAGATCGCTCCGCCGAGCGGGTTCGCGAAGTTGGCGAGACGGCACGGACCGAGGTGCAAAGCCTGTTGCAGGTTTCGGACAAGGCGGTCTCGCGGCTAGTCGATACCGCAGGCACGGCGCGGAGGCAGATCGAAGACCTGGCCAACAGCGTGGCCGGCGCCAGCGGCGAGGTGCGCAGCCTGGCGGAGACGGCGGAAGCGCGCGGGATCGCGCTGACCGGCCTTGCCGGCCAGGCGCGCGGCGAGATCGAATCCCTGGGCCGGGCGAGCGACGAGGCGCGCGGCAGGACCGAGGCGCTGCTCGAACAGGTCGAGCGCGTGGCAAGCGGCCTGCTCGACATGACCGGCAGCGCGGAGGAAAAGGGACGGACGATCCTCCTGCAGGCCGAGCGGGCGCTGTCAGAGGCGGAGAAGCTGCAGGCGACGCTTGCCGGCCAGGCGGATGACTGGCGCGCGCTCTCGGAGCGGATGGGACGGGAAGCGTCCATCCTGCTCGAACAACTTACCGAGCGGACCGACGCCCTGATCGAGGCCGCCAATAGCGCCGACCGGCGCAGTTCGGAAGCGAGCGAGAACCTGAAGCGGCAGGCGGGCGATCTCGCCATGGCGGCGGACAGGACCACGGAGCGGCTGCAGGATCTCGGCGCTGCGCTTGGCGAGCGTGCCCGGGAGATCGCGGACATTTCCGGCCGCTCCGGCGAACAGATCGAGGATGTGGCGCGGCGCCTGCGTGGCACGGCGGCCGAGGTGTCGGCGGTCGCCGCGGAGGCCTTTGCCGAGACCGGCCGGCTCAGCGAGGATGTGAAACGCCGCAGCGCCGAGGCGCTCGAGAATACCGAGCGGATCCTGCGCAACGTGCAGGCGGTCGGTGCCGCGCTCGAACGGCAAGCGGCAGATCTCCTGCTGATGAGCAATCAGGCCGTGACCCAAGCGGCGTCCAGCGGCGAGGAGTTGACGCGTCACGCCGGCGAGCTCGCGCGGGCGAGCGAGCGGGCAGCGCGGGAGACGGAGGCGGGCGCCGAGTTGTTCCGTCGTCAGGCGGAGGAATTGCTGCACGCGGCCGATCGTGCGGCGGAGCAGCGCCGTTCCCTCGAGCAGAGCGCGGCGACCATTCGCGGAGAGAGTTTCCTGAAGGCGGCGGCCTTCATCACCGATGCCCTGAATTCACTCTCGATCGATCTGGTCCGGCTTCTCGACCGGCGCACCTCGGACGAGCTCTGGCAGCGTTTTCTCAAGGGCGAGAAGGGCCTGTTCACCCGCCGCCTGATTACCGGCTCGGAACTACAGCGTGTGCGCGAGAAATATCTTGCCGACAGCGAGTTCCGCCGCTTCGCCGATCAGTATATTCGCGAGTTCGATTCGCTGCTCGCCCAGGCAAAGGCCGTGGAGCACGAGGATCTTCTCTCCACCGCCTTCCTCACCGCCGATGTGGGCAAGGTCTATCTGCTGCTGCGCGAGGCGGTCGGCAAGGCGGCTTGAGTTCGGCGGAGGTCAGGGTCGGTCGTCTTCCCCCATGAGCAGGGCGACCCGGCCGATCGCCCGGCGTTCCGCCAGGATGCGATAGGCTTCCGGAAACTCGTGGAAGGGCACGCGGTGCGAAATGTTGGGCCGCAATCCGCCCTCCGCCGCGATCTCGAAGGCGCGCCGCAGGTTTCGCCGGCCGAGTTCGGGATCGCGCCGGGCGCTCTCGCCGGCGCGCACGCCGATGACCGAACAGCCCTTCAGAAGCGCGAGGTTGGCCTTGAGGCGTGGAATGGTCCCGGTCGCGAAACCTATGACCAGCAGCCGCCCGCCCCAGCCGATGCAGCGCATCGAAGCGTCGAAGCCAGCACCTCCGACCGGGTCGTAGATCACGTCCGCGCCCCGGCCCCCGGTCAGTTCGAGGACCCGCTCGCGCAGATCCTCCCGCGGGTGATCGACCACATGATGCGCGCCGCGCGCCCGTGCGATCGCAGCTTTCTCCGGACCGGCGCAGGCGGCGATGACCTGTGCGCCGAGACGCGCGCCGAACTCCACCGCCGCCAGGCCGACGCCGCCGGCGCCGCCGAGCACCAGCAGCGTTTCACCCCTCTGGAGGCGTCCCCGGTCGGCGAGGGCATGAATGGCGGTGATCGCCGCGACACTGAAGGTCGCGCCCTCGGCGAAGCTCATCCCGACGGGAAGCGGGAGAAGCTGCTCCTCGCGGAGGTTCACCTGTTCCGCAAAAGCGCCATTGCGCATGCGCACGATGACCCGGTCGCCGGGGCGGAATCGGCCCGCGTCGGGGCCCGTCCCGATCACCGTGCCTGCCGCCTCCATGCCCGGGATGAAGGGCAGTTCCGGGCGATACTGATAGCGGCCCTCGAGCATGAGGAGATCGGGAAAATTCATCCCGGCGGCCACGATGGCCACGCGCGCCTCGCCGGAGCCCGGCGCCGGAACATCCACCGGCTCGATACGGTGACGTGCGGGTGGGCCGAGCTCCCGCACCACAATGGCCCGCGCGCTCACCGGGAAAGCCGCCGTCTCAGGTTTCCAGCCTTGCGACCACCTGGCCTTCCTTGACCGGCTCGCCCTCCGCGACGAGAAGTTCCTTGAGCCTGCCAGCGACCGGGGCGAGAACGGGAATCTCCATCTTCATGGATTCAAGCGTCATGATCGGCGCCTCTTCGCCAAGCATCTCTCCCATGCTGGCGTCCAGCCGCCAGACCTTGCCGGTGATTTCCGACCTGACCTCGATGATGGCCACGTTCTCCGTTCCTCTCCGCTTGCCTCAAAGCGTTGTCGGCCAGACGCTCAGGCGGTGGCTGCCGATGCCACCGCCCGGGCGTCGCCGGTGCACCTCGAGCATACGCTGCAGCCAGTCCCGCGTCTCGCGCGGATCGATCACGGTCTGTGCAGCGAATATTCCCGCCAGGTCGTAAGGAGAGTTGTCACGCGCCATCGCCCGGGCCAGTTCGTCATAGCGCGCCGGATCCTGCTCGCGCCGGAGGTTGTGGACCACGGAGACGCCGACCGCCGGATCGACGAAACCGATCTCGGAGGTGAACCAGGCGGCGATCTCGTCCGACAGTCCGCCACCGAGATTGAGATAGGCCTGGCCATAGCTCTTGCGCATGATGACGGCGAGCTTCGGCACGCTGGCGAGTTCCAGCGCCTGGACATAGTTCATGATCTTGCCGCCGACGCGCTGGCGCTCGCCCGCCTGGCCGATCAGGAATCCGGGCGTGTCGGCGAATTGCACGAAGGGAATGTTGTAGCTGTCGCAGAAGACGATGAAGCTCGCCGCCTTGTCGCAGGCATCGGCGTCGAGCGCGCCGCCCTTGAACAGGGGATTGCAGGCGATGACGCCGATGCTGCGGCCGGCGAGACGGGCCAGTCCCGTGAAGATCGAGCGTCCGAAGCGTTCCTTGAACGGGAACAGGCTGCCCGCATCGAAGATGCATTCGAGCACCTTGCGCGCGTCGTAGACCTTGCCGCGCGATTCCGGGAGCAGGGCAAGGATTTCCTCGGCCGGTCGCGCGGGTGCGCGTTCCGGTGCCTCCGGCGGCAGCTCCCCCGCATGGCCGGGCAGGTAGGCAAGCAGCCGCCGGATCACCGCGAGTGCTTCCTCATCCGTCTCGGTCACCTGATCCACAAGCCCGGTCACTTCGCTTTGCAAACGCCAGCCGGCAAGTTCCTCCGGATCGATCTCCTCGGAGATGGCGACGGCAGTCACCTTCGGACTGGACACGGCGAGCGCCGCGCCCTTGCGCATGACGACGAAATCCGACTGCACGGCGAACCATGTCGAAAGGCCGAAGGAGGGGCCGAGGATGGCGGTGATCCATGGCGTCTCGCGCCGGCGATTGAAGCCATAGCCAAGTCCGACGCCGCCCATGCCGGCGGCACCCTGGGCATCGGGCATGCGCGCGCCCGCGCATTCGCCGAGCAGCAGGAACGGCATGCCGTTGCGGATGGCACTGTTGCGCAGATGTGCGATCTTCTGGCTGGCGATCCGTGCGGAGGAGGCGCCAAGCACGGTGAGGTCGGAGGCGGCGAGCGCCACTTCCCTGCCATCGATCCTTGCATATCCGGTGACGACGCCGTCCGCGGGCGAGCGTTCCCGGTCTTCCGGCCGGGCGGACACGGCAAAGAGGCCGATTTCGCTGATGCTCCCCGGATCGGCCAGCATGGCGAGGCGTTCGCGCGCGTTGAGCAGGCCCTCGGCCGCGCGGCGCGCGAGTTTCTCCGGGCCTCCCATCGCCTTTGCCCGGGCGGTTCGGCGGGCATGCTCGGCGATCTTGTCCTCGAAGCTCATGGGGCTCCCCCTGGCAGGATCACGTCCTGTTTAAGGACGCGGCCGGAGCCTGTCAAAGCCTGGATCAGCCGGCGGCGCGGGCCTGCTTCTTGCGCTCGTTGGGATCGAGAAAGCGTTTGCGAAGCCGGATCGACTTCGGCGTCACCTCGACCAGCTCGTCATCCTCCACATAGGCGATCGCCTGCTCCAGGGATAGACGGCGCGGTGGCGTCAGCCGCACCGCCTCGTCCTTCATCACGGTGCGGATGTTGGTGAGCTGCTTGGCCTTGAGCGGGTTCACGTCGAGATCGTTGTCGCGGGTGTGCTCGCCGATGATCATGCCGACATAGACGTCGACGCCGGGATCGATCAGCATCGGCCCGCGCTCCTCGAGGTTCCACAGCGCATAGGCCACCGCCTGGCCGGTGGCGTTGGAGACCAGCACGCCATTGCGCCGGCCCGGTATGGTTCCCTTGTGCGGCGCATAGCCATGGAACAGCCGGTTCATCACGCCGGTGCCTCGCGTGTCGGTGAGGAACTCGCCGTGATAGCCGATCAGGCCGCGCGAAGGCGCATGGAAGACGATGCGCGTCTTGTTGCCGCCGGAGGGGCGCAATTCCTGAAGCTCTCCTTTGCGCTGCGAGAGCTTCTCCACCACAACGCCGGAGAATTCGTCGTCCACGTCGATGACCACCTCTTCGATGGGCTCGAGCTGCTGGCCGCTGACGGGATCGGTCTGGAAAAGGACGCGCGGGCGGCTGATCGAAAGCTCGAAGCCCTCCCGCCGCATGGTCTCGATCAGGACGCCGAGCTGCAATTCGCCGCGGCCAGCGACCTCGAAGGCATCCTTGCCTTCCGTCTCGCGGATGCGGATGGCGACGTTGCCCTCCGCCTCGCGCAACAGGCGGTCGCGGATGACACGGCTGGTCAGCTTGCTGCCCTCGCGTCCGGCCAGCGGGCTGTCATTGACCGAGAAGGTCATGGCGAGGGTCGGCGGGTCGATCGGCTGGGCGGCGATCGGCTCCGAGACGGCGAGATCGCACAGCGTATCGGCGACGGTCGCGATCTTGAGGCCGGCGATGGCCACGATATCGCCGGCTTCCGCTTCCTCGATCGGAATCCGCTCGATACCGCGGAAGGAAAGCAGCTTGGTGACGCGGGCCTGCTCGATCGTACGGCCGTCGGCGCCGATCGCCTTGATCGTGCTGTTGGTGCGGATGCGCCCGTCATGGATGCGCCCCGTAAGCACGCGGCCGAGGAAATTGTCCGCTTCCAGCGTGGTGACGAGCATCCGGAAGGGCCGATCCGGCTCGGCTTCCGGCGGCGGGACGTGGCGCAGCACGAGATCGAACAGCGGCGTCATGTCCTTGCGCTCCGCCTCTAGCCCTGTGGCGGCCCAGCCCTGCTTCGAAGAGGCGAAGAGGGTCGGGAAATCGAGCTGTTCGTCGTTCGCGTCAAGGGCGGCGAACAGGTCGAAGACTTCGTCGTGCACTTCGTGCGCGCGGGCGTCCGGCCGGTCGACCTTGTTAATGACCACGATCGGCCGCAGGCCGAGCCGCAGCGCCTTGGAGGTCACGAACTTGGTCTGCGGCATCGGTCCTTCGGCCGCATCGACCAGCACCACCACGCCGTCGACCATGCTCAGGATGCGTTCGACCTCGCCGCCGAAATCGGCATGGCCGGGCGTATCGACGATGTTGATCCGGGTTCCCTTCCAGATGACCGAAGTGCATTTCGCCAGAATGGTGATGCCGCGTTCGCGCTCGAGGTCGTTGGAATCCATCACCCGTTCCGCCACTCGCTCGTTCTCGCGGAACGTGCCGCTCTGGCGCAGCAGGCAGTCCACCAGGGTGGTCTTGCCATGATCGACATGGGCGATGATGGCGATGTTGCGGATATCCAAACGGGCCTCCGGAGCAGGATCGGGTGTGCGATTCAGGTTCGGGAACGTCACTTAAGGCACGGAAATACATGGACTTTTCAAGTCCGTGTGGCGGTTCGTTCCTCCCGATTTCCCCGCATCATCCCGATGCTTCGGCCCGGGCCGCTGGCGGGGACGCAGGTGGATAACCCGGCGCGCGGGACGATGCAAGCCTCTCGATGGTGGGCCGCGCACCGTCAGCCACGTTCACGAAGGTCCGCCGCGGCGGACAGAACCGGTTTGCTGTCGGCCGCGCCGTCCCTATACTGGCCCCATCAAAAAGAGCACAACCAATTGGGAGGAAATGATGAAATCAGCGTCCTACGTCGCCATTGCCGCCGCGCTCCTCGCTGGCGGGTTTGCCATGCCCGCCGGGGCGCAGACCATGAAGCTGATGACCGGTCCGCAGGGCGGCTCGTGGTATCCGCTGGGCGGCGCGATCCAGAACATCATTGAGAAGAACGTGCCCGGGACCTCGGTCCAGGTCCTGCCCGGTGCGGGCATCTCGAACGTCAAGGGTGTGCAGGAAGGCAAGGCCGAACTCGGCTTCGGCAACGCGGTGTCGTCCGTCGACGGCGTCGAGGGCCGGCCGCCCTTCGACAAGAAGCAGAGCAACGTCTGCCAGGTGGCGACGCTCTACTTCCAGTATTTCCATATGGTCGCCACGGCGGACAGCGGCGTGAAAACGGTCGCCGACATGACCGGCAAGGGCCTGACCACGCAGCAGCGCGGCAATACCGGCGAGCAGATGACCCGCGACGTCCTGCGTGTCTACGGGCTGGACTACGGGAAGCTGCGCAATGTCAGCCACGGCTCGTACAACGACTCGGTGGCGCAGCTCAAGGACAACCAGGCCCAGGCCTTCACCCTGATCACGACGGTGCCGGCCTCCTCGGTAATGGACCTGGCGAGCGCGCGCGATATCCGCGTGCTCGAAGTCCCTGACGAGAAGCTCAAGGAACTGCAGAAGATCAATGCCGGCTATGACAAGCGGATCATCAAGGCGGGCAGCTATCCGAAGCAGGACAAGGACGTCCAGACCATCGGCACCTGGACCCACCTGATCGCGAGCTGCAGCCTGCCGGAGGACAAGGTCTACCGGATCACCAAGGCGCTGGCCGAGAATGTCGACCAACTCGGCGCGGTGGTTGCGGCGGTGAAGGGCCTGACAGCCCAGGACATGGCGGCCAATGTCGGCGTTCCGCACCATCCGGGCGCGCTGAAATACTACAAGGAAGCCAAGGTGATGTGATCGGAAAGGCGGATGGAGGAGCGAACCTCCGCCGTCCGCCGTCCGCATCCGGCGTCAACATCCTGCCGCGGAGGGCCGCATGGGCCGCGCACCGGCTGAACGTTCGTTCGGCGCGTACCTGAAAGTCGGCATTTCGCTTCTCGCCGCCGCCATGTCGGTCTATCACCTGGTGATCGCCTATATCGGCGCGCCGGAGGCCTTCTTCTTCCGCGGCACGCACCTGCTGTTCGCGCTGGTGCTGATCTTCCTCATATTCCCGGGCTTCGTCCGGCGCCGCGAGGCCGGTATCCCGAACCTGCTTGACCTGGCGCTGGTGGTGCTTTCCTGCGTCACCATCGGCTACCTCTGGGCCAATCACGAATATCTCTACGACCGCTTCGTTTTCGTCGACGACATCACCACCAGCGATTTCATCCTGGGAACGCTGTTCGTGCTGATCGTCCTTGAGGCGACGCGGCGCGTCATTGGACTTGCCCTGCCGATCACGGCACTGGTCTTCATCGCCTATGCCTTTCTCTTCGCCAATGTCAGGCCCGATGCCTTCATCGAGATGATGTACCTCACCACTGAAGGTATCTTTGGGATCCCGCTCAGTGTTTCCGCTACTTACGTCATTCTCTTCATCCTGTTTGGCGCCTTCGTGGAGCGCACCGGGACCGGCCAGCTCTTCATGGACTTCGCCATGAGCATCGCCGGGCACACCGCGGGCGGCCCGGCCAAGGTCGCGGTCATTACCAGCGGCCTGTTCGGCACCATCTCCGGCAGTGCGGTCGCCAACGTGATGACCACCGGAACTTTCACCATCCCGATGATGAAGCGGATCGGCTATCGCCCGTCATTCGCGGGCGCGGTCGAATCCGTTGCCTCGACCGGTGGACAGATCATGCCGCCGATCATGGGCGCTGCCGCTTTCGTCATGGCTGAGTTCCTTGGTGTCAGCTACCTCACGGTCGCGGTCTATGCCCTGCTTCCGGCGGTGCTGTTCTATCTCGCGGTTTTCATGGCGGTGCATTTCGAGGCCAAGCGCATGGGCATGCAGGGACTGCCGCGCGGCGACCTGCCAAACCTGCCGCAGGTGATGAAGGAGAAGGGCCATCTCTTCATCCCGCTGGCCATCATCGTCGGCGTGCTGATCGCCGGCTACAGCGCGCCCTTCGCCGCGCTCTGGGGCATCGCTTCCGTCATTCCCGTTGTGCTGATGCGCAAGACCACGCGCTCGGTACTGACCTGGCAGGCGGTTTTCGAGGCTCTCGAATCGGGTGCGCGGAACACGCTGGGCATCGCCGCCGCCTGCGCCTGTGCCGGCATCGTCATCGGCGTCATCGCCATGACCGGCCTCGGCCTGACCTTCACCGGCGTGGTCATAGCGGCGGCCCAGGACAGCCTGGTTCCGGCGCTGATGCTCACCATGGTGGCGGGCATCATTCTCGGCATGGGTCTGCCGACGACGCCGGCCTACATCATCCAGGTGGCCTTGCTGGTGCCGGCCCTGGTCAAGCTCGGTGTCGTGGTGGAGGCCGCCCATCTGTTCGTATTCTACTTCGCCATTCTTTCCGCCATCACCCCGCCGGTCGCGCTTGCGGTCTATGCCGCCTGCGGCATATCGCAGGCACGGCTCTGGGACACCGGATGGGCGGCGGTCAAGCTGGGCGCCACCGGCTACATCATTCCCTTCATGTTCGCCTTCGCGCCCTCGCTCCTCCTGATCGGCCACTGGAGCGTGGTCGGCCTGACCGTTGTGACGGCCGTCACCGGGGTGGTCTGCCTGGCGGCGGCCCTTCAGGGCTATCTCTTCCGCACGGCGCCGATATGGCAACGGGTCGTGCTGGGCGGCGCGGCGATAACGCTGATCAAGCCCGGC
>JAHCJQ010000024.1 GCA_026126215.1 Alphaproteobacteria bacterium | reverse complement strand
CGCGCCGATATCGAGCGCGCCAACACCCATGTCTGCGGCGCCATGATGCTGGAGGGCGCGCCCCATCTGCGGCCGGAGCACCTGCCGGTCTTCGATTGCGCGAATCCCTGCGGCCCGAACGGCAAGCGGGCACTTTCCACCGAGAGCCACATCCTGATGATGGCCGCCGCCCAGCCCTTCATCTCGGGCGCCATTTCCAAGACCATCAACATGCCCAACGATGCCACGATCGAGGACTGCAAGAATGCCTATATGCTGTCCTGGAAAAAGGCGCTCAAGGCCAACGCGCTCTACCGCGATGGTTCCAAGCTGTCGCAGCCGCTGAGCGCGACGGTGCTGGAGGAGGACGCGCCCGACCTTGCCGAGCAGATCGCCCAGGCCCCCGCGCAGGCGGCGCGCGCCAGCATCGTGGCCGAACGCATCGTGGAGAAATTCGTCTCCGGACGCCGCCGCCTGCCGCAGCGTCGCAAGGGCTATACGCAGAAGGCGATCGTCGGCGGCCACAAGGTCTATCTGCGCACCGGCGAGTACGACGACGGCCGGCTTGGCGAGATCTTCGTCGACATGCACAAGGAGGGCGCCGCCTTCCGCAGCCTGATGAACAACTTCGCCATCGCCATTTCCATCGGCCTGCAATACGGCGTGCCGCTGGAGGAATTCGTCGAAGCCTTCACTTTCACCCGTTTCGAGCCGAACGGCATGGTCGAGGGCAACGATGCGATCAAGATGTCGACCTCGATCCTCGACTATGTATTCCGCGAATTGGCAATTTCCTATCTGGGGCGGAACGACCTGGCGCATGTGCAGCCCGAGGATCTGCTGAGCGATGCGGTCGGCAAGGGCGAGGCGCAGGGCGAGTTCCAGGCCGAACCGGTCCAGGCTGCGGGAGGCTCCGCCGCTTCGGTCGGATATGTCCGCTCAAACCTTTATGTCCTGGCCGGTGGCGTCGGACGGCAGGCGGAGACGGCGCTGGCCGTCAATGGCACCGGCGTAGCCAGCTATCAGGCCCAGGGCGTCGTCGCCGTGGGCGTCAGCCAGACCGTCATCTCGGAAACGGATACCCGGATGGAGCGCATCCGTGAAGCACGCATGAAGGGGTACGAGGGAGATGCCTGCGGCGAATGCGGCAATTTCACGCTTGTCCGCAATGGCACCTGCCTCAAATGCAACACCTGCGGCGCCACGAGCGGTTGCTCGTGACGCGCAGAGTGTGCGTCAGTACCAGTTTGTTGCGTAGTCTTGAGTTGTAGTAGCAACGTCCTCCCTGTTTGCCTGAGGCGCGTCTCACCCCGGGGCGCGCCTCTTTTTGCGCGCCCGGGGTCGAAACGGCGAGGCCGGAGGTGTTATCCCTTCACGCCGGTGATCAGGCGCGAACCGCGCTGGAACGTCAGATAGGCCCAGATCCAGTCCAGCAGCACGGCGACGCGATTGCGGAAGCCGATCAGGAACAGCACATGCACGACGCCCCAGAGCAGCCAGGCAATGGAACCCTGGAGGCGCAGGAACCCGAAATCCGCGACGGCGGCTTTCCGCCCGACCGTCGCCAGGTTGCCCAGGTGATGATAGACGAACGGCCCGATATCGAGGTCCTGGGTCACCTTCGCGGCGATCCGCGCGGCGACATAGGCACCCTGTTGCTTGGCCACCGGGGCAAGGCCCGGAAGCGGATTGCCACGGGAGTCGACCGCCAGCGCCGTGTCGCCGATGACGAAGATGCGCGGATCGCCCGGCAGGTTCAGGTTGGCATCGACCTTTACCCGGTCGGCGCGGTCCTTCTCCGCCTGCAGCCACTTGGCCGCCGGCGAGGCGGCAACACCGGCCGCCCAGATGACCGTCCTCGTGTCGATCACCTCCATGCCGACGCGCACCGCGCTCTCGCCGCATTCCGAAACAGGATGGCCGAGGCGAACCTCGACGCCCAGTCGCTCCAGGGACTTCTTCGCCGCTTCCGACAGGCGTGGCGGGAAGACCGGCAGCAGGCGGTCGCCGCTCTGCACCAGGATGACCCGGGCCGAACGCGGGTCGATGCTGCGGAAATCGCGGGCGAGCGCCACCTTCGACAGTTCAGCGATGGCGCCGGCCAGTTCCACGCCGGTCGGTCCGCCGCCCACGATGACGAAATTGAGCAGGCGCTGACGCTCGACCGGATCGGGCTCGGTTTCCGCCTGCTCGAAGGCAAGCAGGATGCGCCGCCGGATATCGGTTGCATCCTCGATCTTCTTCAGTCCGGGCGCGAAAGGCTCCCATTCGTCCTTGCCGAAATAGGCATGCCGAGCCCCGGTGGCGATGACGAGATGGTCATAGGGTACGCGCCGCTCGCCGATCAGGACCTGCCGCCCTTCCCGGTCGATGCCGGTCACCTTGCCCATCAGAACCCTGGCATTGGCCTGGCCCGCCAGGATGCCGCGAATCGGCGAGGCGATGTCGGCCGGCGACAGGCCGGCAGTTGCCACCTGATAGAGAAGCGGCTGGAAAAGGTGATAGTTGCGCTTGTCGATCAGGGTGACGTCGACGGGCGCCCGCGCCAGCGCGCGCGCCGCCGATAGACCGCCAAAGCCGGCACCGACGATCACCACGCGCGGCCTGCCCTCGGCCGAAGCCGATCGGCCGAGCCTCGGCGCATAGTGGATGCGTGCGGGGGCGTCGCGCAGCAGCACGGCGGTCATCGGCCCGTCCTCATTTCCAGACCTGCCCGGCCGGCATCAGCGCGCATAGCGCACCTGCCGCTCGAAGAAGAGACCGGCCAGGACGTGATCGGCGGAGAGAAGGCCGGGGCCGCGCGAGATAATGCTGAGCAGGATCGTTGCCCAGAGCAGATGGTCGCTCCAGCTCTCCGGATAGACGAAGACCTGGATGACGAAAGTCATGCCGAGCAGCACGCCGGCGCCGGCCCGGGCGCCAAGCCCGAAGAACAGCAGGAAAGGCATCGTCAACTCGGTGAAGGTCCCGAGGTAGGCAGCCAGTTCCGGCGACAGGACGGGGACGCGATATTCCTCGCGGAAGAGATCGAAGGTGGTCGGCGCGATCTGCCAGGTCTCGATATCGATCTTGGTCAGGCCGGACTTCAGGAACACCGATCCCACCGCAATCCGGCCGGCAAGGAGCAGCAGCGCTTCCGGCACCTGCCCCAGCAGGTTGATCACCGCCGCCACGAGGCCAAGCAGGCCGGAACCCGATTCATTCCCTTTCATGACACTTCTCCATTGATGACTGAACTCATCTGCGCCGCAGCGCTCCTGAACCCGATCAGGACACCCTGTCCGGCCAGGAGCGACAGTGCCGCCGCAAGATCGAAGGACCCGCGGCCGCCGGCCGTCTCCGCCGCTTCGCCCAGGCAATGGCCATCGGCGAGCGACTGGAGAAATGCGAAGTCCGCCGGCGCAAGCTCGCGCCAGGCGGCCTCGCCTTCGTGGCGCCAGATCATGAAACGCCCGCCTCCCGCATCCAGATCCACCCCTTCCTCCTCGCCCCGAGGCCGATGGTTGGCGCGCCAGATCGCGGCCAGCGGATAGTCCGAGTGCAGCAGGGTCAGCGAGGGCGTCAATGCGAGACGCGCGCCCGCCAAACTGTCCGCATCCAGCCGCACCAGACCGTCGAGCCCGATGGCGGGCCGGTCCGGCGCGTTCCAGGCAAGGTTCACCGCGAAATCGAAGCGCGCCACGTCGGCGAGATAGGGCAGCGCCGCACAGGCCGGATGCCTGGCGATGAGATCGGCGAAACTCTCGCCATACTCGAAAAGGCAAGGCGAACGCGGCGGCTGCTCCGCGACATAGGCGCGCGCCAGTCCGGCAAAGAAGCGCTCGCCCACGAGCCGCTCGACGGTGGCGAAGGTCTGCATCAACGCCTGGGTCAGGGAATGAAAAAGATGGTTGCGATGGATCTGCAGTCTTGCCGCCGCCGGCAGGCCATCCTCGACCAGGCGTGCCGCCGCGGCCTCGTCGCCGAGCAGGAGGGCGCGGGCAAATTCGTCCTGGATGCGGGCGAGCGTGCCTTGCGACATTGCTCAGGCCACGCGCGCCCGTGTGGGCGCCGGCTCCGAACGAAGGGCACTCGCCGTTTCCGCGCGACGCCGGTCCGCCTGCCGCGCTTCCGCGACCAGGCGCGCCAGCGGCGGAATGTTGCTGTCCCACTCCACCAGCGCCGGAGCCGACGGAAACAAGGCCACCGCCTGATCGAACAGCCGCCAGACCGCATCACCGACGGGAGAGCCATGGTCGTCAATCAGGATCCCGATCCCGTCCGCCTCGTTGACCGCATGTCCGGCAAGATGCAGCTCGCCCACCGCATCCGCCGGCAATGCGGCAAGGTAGGCGCTGGCGTCGAAACCGTGATTGCGGGCAGAGACATGAATATTGTTGACGTCGCAGAGCAGCCCGCAGCCGCTGCGGCGCACCAGCGCCCGCAGGAACTCCCACTCCTTCATTTCGCTGGCGCGGAAACGCAGGTAGGTGGACGGGTTCTCCACCAGGATGCGCCGCTTCAGCCGGTCCTGAAGGCGTCCAACATTGGCGGCCACGATATCGAGCGCCTCCCGCGTGTAGGGCAGCGGCAGCAGGTCGTTCAGGTAACGCCCATCCACCACGCTCCAGGACAGATGCTCGGAAACGAGAAAAGGCTCGATCCGCTCCGCCAGTGCCGCGATGCGATCGAGATGGCCGTCATCTAGGCCTTGCGCGCTGCCCAGGGAAAGGCCGACGCCGTGCAGCGCGACCGGATAGTCCCGCCGCACGGCGTCAAGAGTTTGGACAGGGGAGCCTCCACCCAGATAGTTCTCGGCGTGGATCTCGAACCAGCCGATATCGGGGCGGGTTTCGGCGACGGCCTCGTGATGGACGGCGCGAAGTCCAATGCCTGCACGGGGGAGCATGATCAGACCTGGCCTTGCGTTGTCTGGGAGCACACGGGCCGTCGCCGATTCACTGGCCGGGCCAGCCCTCGTCCGGCTTACTTGCCGGGGGTGAGGCTGGCGCCGACGATCTTCGCGCAGGTGCCCGCAGGAACGGCGAGCCACGCATCCTTCTGGCCGTCGCGCTTGGCGGTGCCGGCGCAGGACGACGTCGCGGTCTGGCAGTCGTTCTTGCCGGCCTTCACGATGCCATAGCACTTCTCGGTCTTGGCTTCCTGGGCCGAGGCCGTGCCGGCCAGGGCGAGCGCCGCCGCCAGAGCCGAGGCGATCATCACTGCATTCGTCTTCATTCGAATTCTCCTCAGTCAGTACTTCGCGGATACGAACATGCGGCCGGGGCCTGCCGCTTCTATTCACGGATGTGACCGCCCCTTAGGCCACCTCGATAGTAGTTCAGGACTTTGCGATTCAGTCGGGTATCACGGAAATTTGACGGCGATGCACCACGATGACGCATTTCGGAAAGCTCGTGTTTCCGCCTACTTTCCGCCCCATTCCTATGCACTCCACGATGCTCCCGAATATGCGAGCAGTGAAATGCCAAGGTCGCATCAATTCGATGACTTCAAGTATTCATGGCCGCCGCCTATGATCCGTCCATGCGGGGGAGTTCATGCGCGACAGGGGGATGACGGATCGCAGGCGGATGCTCGCCACCCTCGCCGGCGGCATTCTCCTGGCGCGGCTGCCGGGCGGTGTGGCGCGCGCGGAAGGCGGTCAGGAGGCGGAGCTTGTCCGGCTCCTCAATGAGCTGCGGCGCGCCCGCACCCTCAACCCGCTGGCCGAGGACGTGGCGCTGATCCGGGCGGCCGAGGGGCATGCGGCGGAACTGGCGCGGCGGGGCGAACTCGACCATGTGAGCGAGGATGGCTCTTCGCTCGGCGCGCGGATCGCGCGAACCGGCTTCCGCTACCGGCTCGCCGCGGAGAACCTGGCGAGCGGCCCAAGCAGCGCCAGGGAGGTTTTCGATCTTTGGCTGCGCAGCGACACCCATCGCCACAACATGCTGCGGCCCCGCCTGACCCATTGCGGCGTCGGCCGCGTTCAGGTGCGCGCGCCCGGCATTCTCGGCGCCAAGAAAAGCTGGTGGGTCCTGGTGCTGGCGGAACGGCTGTGAGCCCCATTCCGCGCTTCCCCCGGCGCCCCCGGGCCTTTAGCTTTTGCCCCGACCATCAACCGACGCAAGGATCCTTGCCCTGACCGACAGTTCGAGCTTCCTCATCGCGATCCTGCTCGGGATCGTCGAGGGTCTGACCGAGTTCATTCCCGTTTCCTCGACCGGCCACCTGATCCTTCTCATCGACCTGCTGCAATTCCAGGGGCCGCCCGGCAAGGTCTTCGAGATCGCCATCCAGTTCGGCGCGATCCTCGCCGTCTGCTGGCTCTACCGGGCACGCTTCTGGTCGGTCCTGACCGGCATGACGCACGAGGCGGCTTCGCGGCGTTTCGTCGTCAACATCCTGCTCGGCTTCCTGCCGGCGGCGGTGATCGGCGTGCTGGCGCACGGCTTCATCAAGTCGGTGCTCTTCTCGCCCTGGGTCGTCGCCTCTACCCTGGTCGTCGGCGGCTTCGCCATCCTTTGGATCGAACGCCACCTGCCGGCGGTGAAGGTCGAGACCGTCGAGCAGATCACGCCCCTGCTCGCGCTCAAGATCGGTTTCTGCCAGACGGTGGCCATGATCCCCGGCGTATCGAGGTCCGGCGCGACGATCATGGGCGCGCTGCTGCTCGGTACCGGCCGCAAGGCCGCGACCGAATTCTCGTTCTTTCTCGCCGTGCCGACCATGCTGGGCGCGACGGTCTACGACCTGTGGAAGAACCGCGCCGCGCTCGACCTGGAGGGCAGCGGCCTGATCGCTGCCGGCTTCATCGCCGCCTTCTTCGCCGCCATGCTGGTGGTGCGCGGCGCCATCGCCTTCATCTCGCGACATGGTTTCGCACCATTCGCCTGGTACAGAATCGTCATCGGCGGCATCATGCTGGCGATCCTGATGCTCCGTTAGCGCCTATTTCTTCTCTGGCGGCACGACGCGGATATGCAGTTCGCGAAGCTGCCGCTCGCTGACCGGTGCGGGAGCCTGCATCATCAGATCCTGCGCCTGCTGGTTCATGGGGAACAGGATCACTTCGCGGATGTTCGGCTCGTTGGCCAGCAGCATGACGATGCGGTCGATGCCGGGCGCGATCCCGCCATGGGGCGGCGCGCCGTAGCGGAAAGCGTTCAGCATGCCGCCGAAGCGACTCTCGACCACCGACTGCTCGTAGCCGGCGATGCGGAACGCCTCGATCATGATGTCCGGACGGTGGTTGCGGATACCGCCCGACGACAGTTCCACGCCATTGCAGACGATATCATACTGGTAGGCGAGGATCTCGCCGGGGTCGCGTTCACGCAGTGCCTCGAGCCCGCCCTGGGGCATGGAAAAGGGATTGTGCGAGAAGTCCCACTTCTTCTCGTCCTCGTTCCATTCATACATCGGGAAATCGACGATCCAGCAGAAGCGGAAGACGTCCTTCTCGCCGATATCGAGTTCCTCGCCGACGCGCAAGCGCGCCTGGCCGGCGAACTTCGCCGCCCGGTCCTCCTTGCCGCAGACGAAGAAGACGGCATCGCCATCGGCAAGGCCGCAGGCATCCCTGATGCCCTGCAGCCGCGGCGCATCCAGATTCTTGGCGATCGGGCCTTTCGTGCCCGCCGCCTCGTAGACGATATAGCCGAGACCCGGCTGCCCCTCGGCCCGCGCCCAGTCGTTCAGCTTGTCGAAGAAGCTGCGCGGCCGCGCGGCCGCGCCCGGCGCAGGAATGGCCCGCACGACCTGGCCTTGCTCGACCGCGCGGGCGAAGATTCCGAAGCCCGAGCCGCGGAACCACTCGCTCACATCGGCAATGACGATGGGGTTGCGCAGGTCCGGCTTGTCGGAGCCGTATTTCAGCATGGCTTCGCGATAGGGAATGCGCGGAAAAGGCCGCGGCGAGACGCGGCGCCCATCGGCAAACTCCTCGAAGACGCCATGCATGACCGGCTCGACCGCCGCGAACACATCCTCCTGGGTGACGAAGCTCATTTCCAGGTCGAGCTGATAGAACTCGCCCGGGCTGCGGTCCTTCCGCGCATCCTCGTCGCGGAAGCAGGGCGCGATCTGGAAATACCGGTCGAAACCGGAAACCATGACGAGCTGCTTGAACTGCTGCGGCGCCTGGGGCAGCGCGTAGAACTGTCCAGGATGCAGACGGCTCGGCACGAGGAAGTCGCGCGCGCCCTCCGGGCTCGACGCGGTCAGGATAGGCGTCTGGAACTCGGTGAAGCCCAGCGACACCATGCGCCGGCGGATCGATGCGATAACCGACGAACGTAGGACGATGTTCCGGTGCAAGCGATCCCGGCGCAAGTCGAGAAAACGGTACTTGAGGCGCAGCTCCTCCGGATATTCCTGCTCGCCGAAGACCGGCACCGGCAGCTCCTCCGCCGCCGACTGCACCGCCACCTCCTCGGCCCGCACCTCGACTTCCCCGGTCGGAAGCTGGGCATTGACCGTCTCCGGCGTCCGCCGGACCACCGGCCCGGTCACGGTGATGACGCTCTCCGCCCGCACACCCTCGAGCACCCGGAAGGCTGCCGATCCGCTCTCGGCGACGCACTGGGTGATCCCGTAATGGTCCCGCAGGTCGACGAACAGCAGGTTGCCGTGGTCGCGCTTGCGATGCACCCAGCCGGAAAGGCGAACGGGCGCGCCGACATCGGCGTTGCGAAGCTGGCCACAGGTGTGGGTGCGATAGGCGTGCATGGGTCCAACCGGGGAAACAGGGCGGAAAAGCCGCGTGACCAAATACGGACCGGCGCGGCTTGTCAAGCGGGCGCGATATTTGGCGGTGATCGGCCGCCCCGGCTGGTGTATAGCATGGCCGCGATGAACATCATTTCCGATACCGATTCCCTTGCCGAATTCTGCCGCGAACTCCGCCGGGCGCCTTACATCACCGTCGATACCGAGTTCATGCGCGAAAGCACTTTCTGGCCCATCCTCTGCCTGGTCCAGGTGGCCGGACCGGACCGGGCGGAGGCGATCGATCCGATGGCGCCGGGCATCTCGCTCGAGCCCCTGCTCGAGCTGATGCGCGATCACGACGTGCTCAAGGTCTTCCACGCCGCCCGCCAGGACATCGAGATCTTTCACCGCCTGATGGGCGGCGACGTCCCCGAACCGCTGTTCGATACCCAGGTGGCTGCCATGGTGTGCGGCTTCGGCGAGCAGGCGAGCTACGAGAACCTGGTGGCGCAACTCGCGAAGGCGACGATCGACAAGTCCTCGCGTTTCACCGACTGGAGCCGGCGGCCCTTGAGCGAGCGGCAGATCCGCTATGCGCTCTCCGACGTGACGCATCTCAGGACCGTCTACGAGAAGCTGCATGAGCGGCTGGAAAAATCAGGCCGGGCCGATTGGCTGAACGACGAGATGGCGACCCTGCTCGACCCGGAAACCTACCAGCTCCGGCCGGAGGATGCGTGGAAGCGTCTCAAGACGCGCACTACGAATCCGCGCTTTCTTGGCGTTCTCGCCGAGGTCGCGGCATGGCGCGAGACCTTCGCGCAGATGCGTGACATCCCGCGCAACCGCGTGCTGCGCGACGAGGCGCTGCTCGAAATCGCCTCCGACCCGCCGAAAACGGTCGAACAGCTCGCCCGGGTGCGCGGCCTCTCGCGCTCGCTTGCCGATGGCCGCATGGGCGCGGATATCCTCGCCGCCGTCGAACGTGGCCTCGCCATGCCGGCCGAGGCCCTGCCGCATGTCGAGCGCGAGCAGCCGCTGCCGCGCGGCATCGGCCCGCTCGTCGACCTGCTCAAGGTACTGCTCAAGCTGCAATGCGAGACGCACGACGTGGCGCAGAAGCTGGTCGCCTCCACCTCCGATCTCGAACGCATCGCGGCCGACGACAATGCGGCCGTGCCCGCCCTTTCCGGCTGGCGCCGGGAGGTTTTCGGCGCCGCGGCACTCGACCTCAAGCATGGCCGCCTGGCGCTGGCCGCCCGGGATCGGCGCATCAAGCTGGTCCCCCTTAAGGAAACCGCCGAAATCGACTGAACGCCGCCCTCCCCCACCCTCACCCCGGCCCTCTCCCGCATCGTGGGCGTGGGGAAGAAAGGGAAGCCCTCTCCCGCATCGTGGGCGTGGGGAAGAAAGGGAAGCCCTCGCCCGCATCGTGGGCGTGGGAGAAGAAAGGAAAGCCCTCTCCCGCATCGTGGGCGTGGGAGAAGAAAGGAAAGCCCTCTCCCAGTAGTGGGAGAGGGTTGGGTGAGGGCATTGGCGCTGCTTGCGCCGGCCCCGGTCTGCGCTACCGGCGACGGTTGATGCGAATCTCGTGATCGAGGCCGCGGCTCGCGGCAAGGGCATGCAGGCGGCGCTCCGTCACCTCGCCGAGCAACGTCTCCGCCGAAGCCGGGACATCGAGGCAGAGGGTGCGCTCCTGTTGACGCAGCCGGAAATCCTGCAGAAGGCCGGGCGTGCCCCCGGAAAGCGTATGGGCCAGCCGTAGCGCGAGGCCGAGCGTAAGCGCGCGGCGCGCCGTCTGGTCGTCGATGAGCTGGCGTCCCGGCAAGGTCGCGTCGCCGGCAATGTCGCCCTGGTAGCGCGCATAGACCGAAAGCGCCACGAAGGCACGGCCCGGATGGTCGATGCCGACGAAGGGGGCGCGCAGCACCCGGCGGAAAGCCTGTTCGCCGCGATAGTCAGGATTGATGCGCCAGCCGACATCGCTCAGCATGCTGGCTGCCAGGCGCAGGCGCTTGTCCGTGGCGTGCTCTCCCGCGAACAGGCTGGCGGTGAAGTCAGCCAGTTCGTCGCCATGCTCGGAGAAACGGCTTTCGCGCGCTGCCATGTCGCGGCAGGCGGCGATCAGCGGATCTTCCTTCCGCTCCGCCTCGCTGAGCGCGGCGAAATGCAGCCCTTCGCGCAGTCCGAGGGCGGAGAAGACCAGTTCCGAGGGCTGCCCAACCTTGATCAGGCGGCGCATAACCAGGGCGGCGAGCGGCAGGGTATCGAGACGCCGGCGTGGCACTGCCTCGAGCCGGACCAGCGAATCCCGGCTCTGCCTGGAGAGCAGGCGCGCCACATCCTCGGCCTCGCGGCCAGGTATCCGGTAATTGTGGATGATGCGCAGCGAATATGCCGACTGCGCCATGTGGATGCGCGCGATCGCCCGCCAGGCACCGCCAACGAGGAAATAGGGCTTGTCGCGGGTGCGGCCGAGCCAGGGCACGCCCTTGAACAGTCCGTCCACGTGATCCTTGAGCCGGTCCGAAGCGACGCTGGCAAGGCGGAAGGGCCCGAGCGGAAGCGTCACGCTGTCCAGCACCGCGCCACGCTCGACGCGGACCAGTTCGAGCGATCCGCCGCCAAGATCGCCGATCAGGCCCTCGGCCTCCGGCATGCCGGATATTACGCCGAGCGCCGAATAGCGCGCCTCGTCCTCGCCCGAGAGAACGGCGATCGTGACACGGCAGCTTCGCTCCAATTCGGCGACAAACTCGGCGCCATTATCCGCCTCGCGGATCGCCGCGGTGGCCACCACCTGCAGGGTGCCCACGCCCATGCGCCGCGCCAGGCTTGCGAATCGGCGCAAGGTCAGGCGCGCCAGTTCCATTCCCTGTTCGTCCAGCCGTCCGGTGCGCGTCAGCTTGCGGCCCAGTCCGCACAGGACTTTCTCGTTGAAGACAGGGGTCGGCGCGCGCGGCGGTCCGCAGAACACCACCAGGCGGACCGAGTTCGACCCGATATCGACCACGCCGGTGAGCGGGCCGAGATTGGAGAACGGGGGACCCCTGTCGCTGGCGCTTGAAGAAGACATGCTTGGAACTGGCACCTCGCGGTTGCCGTCCTTCTGCCCTACCGGGCGAAAGGTTGCAAGCGTTCCGGCCGCGCCATGCCGGCTGCCAACGGCCGGCTCAGGTGCGCCGCAGTTCCAGCTTGCGGACCTTGTCGGCGCGCAGGGCCTTGCCACGGCCTGAAAGACTGGGATTGGTCATGAAGTAGTCGTGCGCGCTGAAGCCGCCCTCGCCCGACTCGACCCGGCGGTACTTTCCGTCCGGCCCGAGATGCCAGCTCTGCGCCTCGTCCTTGAGGTTGGCCAGCATGATCTGGTCGAGCACCTGCTCATGGACCGTGGCATTCGTAATGGGCACCAGCGTCTCTACACGCCGGTCGAAATTACGCGGCATCCAGTCGGCGGAGGAAATGAAAACCTTGGCTTCCGGCGAGGGCAGGCCATGCCCGGCCCCGAAGCAGACGATGCGCGAATGCTCAAGAAATCGTCCGACGATGGACTTGACGCGGATATTCTCCGACAGGCTGGCGACACCTGGCCGCAGGCAGCAAATGCCGCGCACCACCAGCTCGATCTGCACGCCCGCCTGCGAGGCACGGTAGAGCGCGTCGATCACAATCGGATCGACCAGCGAATTCATCTTGGCCCAGATCACGCCCGGACGACCGGCTTCGGCAAAGGCGATCTCCTCCTCGATCAGGCGCAGCAGCGTGGCGCGCACCGAATAGGGCGAGATGGCGATGCGGCGCAGGCCCTCGGGCGGGGCATAGCCGGTCATGAAATTGAACAGGCAGGTGGCGTCGTAGCCGAGGTCCGGATCGGCGGTGAAGAAGGAAAGGTCCGTGTAGATGCGCGCCGTCACCGGATGATAGTTGCCGGTGCCGAAATGCACGTAAGTGCGGAGCTGGCCGCTTTCGCGCCGCACCACCAGCGACACCTTGGCATGGGTCTTCAGTTCGAGAAAGCCGAAGACCACCTGAACGCCGGCCCGCTCCAGATCGCGCGCCCACTTGATGTTCGCTGCTTCGTCGAAGCGGGCCTTGAGTTCAACCAGCGCCGTCACCGACTTGCCGGCTTCCGCCGCCTCGATCAGGGCCTTGACGATGGGGCTGTCGTCCGAGGTGCGGTAGAGCGTCTGCTTGATCGCGACGACGTTCGGATCGGCTGCCGCCTGACGGACGAACTGCACGACGACGTCGAAACTCTCGTAGGGATGATGGACGATGATGTCTTTCTGCCGAATGGCCGCGAAACAGTCGCCGCCGAAGTCGCGTATGCGTTCCGGAAAGCGCGGATTATGCGGCTCGAACTTGAGGTCGGGCCGGTCGGCCACGATGAGCTGCGCCGTATCGGCAAGCCCCAGAAGTCCATCGACCACGATCACGGCGCTCTGGCTGACTTCCAATTCGTCGAGCACGAAACGGCGCAGGTCCTCCGGCATGGCGGCGTCGAGCTTGAGGCGGATGACGCTGCCGCGCCGGCGCCGCTTCAGCGCCGTCTCGAACAGGCGCACCAGATCCTCCGCCTCCTCCTCGATCTCGATGTCGCTGTCACGCGTGATGCGGAAGAGGCCGCGGCCGACCACCCTGTAGCCGGGGAACAGGCGGTGCAGGAACAGCCCCACCAGGTTCTCCAGCGACAGGAAGCGGATGCCATCGCCCGGCAGGCGAACGAAACGCACGGTCTGGTTCGGCAGCGGCAGCAGCGCGTCCATGGAACGCCCGTCCTTTTCCCGCCTGAGCTGCATCACCATGGCGAAACCGAGGTTGGGCAGGAAGGGGAACGGATGGGCAGGGTCGATCGCCAGTGGCGTCAGGATCGGGAAAACCTTTTCCAGGAAGTAGCTGTGCAGCCATTCGCGGTCCGCCTCGGTCAGTTCGTCCGGTTCCAGCACGTGGATACCGGCGCCGCGCATCTCCTTGAGGAGCACCTGCCAGCAGCGCTGTTGCTCCGCCATAAGTGCTGCCGCCGTCTCGTTGATCCGTTCGAGCTGCTGGAGCGGCGTCAGGCCGTCCTGGCTGACCACCGTGATGCCCGCCTTTACCTGGCCCCACAGGCCGGCAACGCGGACCATGAAGAACTCGTCCAGGTTGTTGGCGGAGATCGAAAGGAAGCGCAGCCGCTCCAGAAGCGGATGACGCGTATTATATGCTTCTTCCATCACGCGAAGGTTGAACGCAAGCCAGGAAAGTTCGCGGTTGATGAACCGCTCCGGCGGCTCGAAGCCGAACTTCGGACCGACCTGCAACGGCTCGGCGATGGGAATCGCGCTGCCAACCATGGCGCTCTGGGCCTTCCTGTCGTAAGGGTGTGAAACCAGCCTGCTACAGATTAACTGAGAATGTTACCGCATCATGTCAAGAACATGAAAGAGTGGCATGAATCGGATGATGGAATCATGAAGACGGTCTATGTGCTGCGGCATGCCAAATCGGCCTGGGACCAGACCGACCTCGCCGATCACGAGCGGCCTCTCAACCGGCGCGGCCGGGAAGCCTGCGAAAGCCTGGCCAGCCATGTCCGGCGCCATCATGTCGAGCCGGCGCTGGTCCTCTGTTCGACCGCGCGCCGGGCGCGCCAGACCCTCGATGAGCTGACCCGGCATCTCGGCCGGCAATGGCCGGCGGAGTATCGTGACGATCTCTATCTGGCCGAAGCCAGACACATGCTGGCCATCTTGCGGGGCCTGCCGGACGGGCAGCCGAGCGTCATGCTGGTCGGGCACAATCCGGGCATGGCGGAACTGGCCGAACAGCTCTGCAGGCGGCCCGAACGGCAACGGCTGGAAGCTCTTGGCGCCAAATTCCCGACCGGGGCGCTCGCGACCTTCGTCTTCGAGGTGGCGCGCTGGCGGGACGTCGCGCCCGGCCAGGGCCGGCTCGACAGCTATGTGACGCCGAAATCGCTCGCTGGATAGCGGCGGATCAGGGAGCCCGCGTCCAGATCTGCGTCTTGCCGAAGAGCGGCAGCCCGACATAGCCGCGAACCCGCAGCCGGCCATCGTCCTGCAAGGTCAGCGTACAGCTATAGGTCTTGCCATCCTCGGGATTGTAGATGGTGCCATCGCGCCACTTCCCCGGATCCTCGTCGGGGATGAAATTCTCGAGCATGGCAAGGCCGATGATCGGCCGCTCGCGCAAGCCCGGGTCCGGGTTGTGACGGTCGCGCTTGGGGGCGCCCTCCTCGTCGAGCGGCTCCTTGAGCCAGACGACGCGGCCGCAGAGCCGCCCGGCGCATTCCTGGATCTCGACCTGGGCATTGCCGCTCTCGGTGAGCCAGCGGCCCAGCACGCCCGACGCCTGCGCGGCGCCGGCGGCAAGGATCTGCAGACAGAACAGTGCGGCCGCGAGGGGAAACAGCCGTGGATGCAAGACCGCCTCCTTCAGAAGGTTCCGGGATAGGAGCCGCCATCGAGCAGCACATTCTGGCCCGTCATATAGGCGCCCTGGACGCTGCACAGGAACGCGCACCAGGCGCCGAACTCGTCCGGATCGCCGAAGCGGCCGGCTGGAATGGCGGAGGTCACGGCCTTGATTTCCTCCTCGACCGTGCGGCCGGCTTTCTTCGCCTGTACCGGGATGGTCTGACGCAGCCGGTCGGTCTCGAAGCGGCCCGGCAGCAGGTTGTTGATGGTGACGCCATGCACGGCGACCTGGCGGGAGATTCCGGCGACGAAGCCGGTGAGGCCCGAACGGGCGCCGTTGGAGAGGCCGAGAACCGCGATCGGGGCCTTGACCGCGCTCGAGGTAATGTTGACCACGCGGCCGAACTTGCGCGCGATCATGCCGTCGATGGTGGCGCGGATCATTTCGATCGGTGTCAGCATGTTCGCCTCCACCGCCTTGATCCACTGTTCGCGGGTGAAGTCGCGGAAATCGCCGGGCGGCGGACCGCCTGCATTGTTTACCAGGATGTCCGGGTCCGGCATGGCCTTGAGCGCCGCCGCGCGGCCCTCCTCCGTCGTGATGTCGCCGGCGACGGCCGTCACCTTCACATCGGGCGCCGCCCGCGCGATATCCGCCGCGGTCGCTTCCAGTTCGGACTTCGTGCGCGCGGTGATCACCACGTTGACGCCTTCCCTGGCCAGTGCCATGGCGCAGGCACGCCCCAGCCCCTTGCTCGCCGCGCAGACGATTGCGTTCCTGCCGCGAATGCCGAGATCCATCACTTCCTCCCTTATTCTTCAGGCGCCAGATGTTGCAGGATTTCGCGCGCCAGCGAAACGCTGATGTTGCGCCGTCGGCTCAGCGCCGCATCGTCGAGCGCGGCCACCAGGCGGCGGGCGAAAGCGAAGGAGCGCTCCATGCGCGGCAGCAGCCAGGCCAGCACCTCCTCGCCGACGCGCACCTGCCGGTCGGCCAGCAGCTTGACCAGCAGCGCGCCGATCAGCGCCTCGTCGGGCGGGCGCACGGCGGCGACCGGCAGCGCATTGAGCCGCGAGGCGAGATCGGGCAGCCGTACTGTCCAGCGCGCCGGCGCCTCGCGACCGGTCAGCAGCAGATGCCCTCCCCGCTCGCGCAGCATGTTGAACAGATGCAGGAGTGCCCGTTCCGAGCCAAGCCTGCGGTCGGCGTCCTCGACGATCACCGCGACTTCGGACAAATGCGCGAGCGATGCCTCGTCCAGGGCTCCGGCATCCAGGAGCAGTGCGCCGGAACTGGCGCGCCAGACATGGGCGAGATGGGTCTTCCCGCAACCCTCCGGGCCTGCGAGCGCCAGCGCATGCTGCGGCCAGTCGGGCCAGCGGTCGATCCAGGCCAGGGCCTCCCGGTTGCATGGCGCAACCAGGAAGTCCTCGCGACCGAGGGCGGGCCTGACCGGCAGATCGAAGACGAGTTGACGGGCGTTCATGGATCGTCCGCCGGTGGCGCGGCTGGCCGGTTCCCCGCATCGCGTCCCGCCGGTCCCAGATAAAGGCGGCTGTCGAGATAGCGGGCGATGGCGAAGCGCGTGAGCACGCCGATCACCGCGGCCGCCGGCACCGCGATCAGAATACCGACGAAGCCGAACAACAAACCGAAGGCGAGCAGCGCGAAGATCAGCCAGACCGGATGCAGCCCCACCCGGTCGCCCACCAGCTTGGGCGAAATGAGGTTGCCTTCGGCGAACTGCCCCAGCGCGAAGACCGCGATGGTGGCGATGATCCAGGGATATTCAGGCCAGAACTGCACCAGCGCGACGGCGACCGAGACGCCGAAGCCAAGCAGCGCCCCGACATAGGGAATGAAACTGATGGCACCGCTCAGCAGGCCGATGATCAGGCCGAAATCCAGCCCGATGATGCTGAGGGCAAGCGCGTAGTAGACGGCCATGACCAGACAGACGCTGAGCTGGCCGCGCACGAAACCGGCCAAGGTCCGGTTGATCTCCGCGGCCTGCGCGCGGATCGTCGCGGCATGCTGGCGCGGCAGCCAGGAATCGATGCGCTGCACCAGCTTGTCCCAGTCGCGCAGCAGGTAGAAGGCGACGATGGGCGTCACCACGAGGAGCGAAAGGAAATTGACGAGTGCGATGCCACCGCCCCAGATGCGGCCGAGCAGGCCGCCGATCCAGGAAACCGCTTTGTCTGCCGAGCCGCCGAAGGCCTGACGCAGGCTCACGTTGCCCGCGTCGGGAAAATCCACCAGCAGGCGGGAGACGATCGGCAGCAGTGCCTCGCGCAGCTTCTCGACCAGTGCCGGCAGTCCGGCCAGAAGGTTCACGAACTGGCCGACGAGGACGGGATAGAGCAGGACCGTGACCAGGAGGAAGGCGCCGAAGAACAGGCCGAGGATGATCGAGGTGGCAAGCGTGCGTGAGAGACCCGCCCGCTCCAGCCGGTCGGCCAGCGGATCGAGGAGGTAGGCGACGGCCATGCCGGCGATGAACGGCAGCAGGATGTCGCTCAGCAGCCAGAGCAGGAGAAAGCTCGCGGCCACCACTGCGAGCCAGAATAGCGCCTGATTCCTGACCGTCATCCGCGCCTCCGTCAGTGCGGGCCGCCCCGGCCCTCCGGCGCCCCCTGGGCGCGCGCCCATTGCACAAGGTATCCCGCGCCGGAGAGCAGCGTCGTCGCCGCGACCAGCCAGATGAAGGGCCAGGCCGGAATCCAGGGCAGCGCGAAGCCACCGAGTGCCGCCAGCACCACGACCGCCAGCGCGATCTGGCAGGCCGTATTGAGCTTGCTGATGAAGAGCGGGCGGATCACCACCTCCGTCTCCATCACCAGTGACAGGAGCGTGCCGCCGACGAGCAGCATGTCGCGCGACACGACGAGGATGACGAGCCAGGCCGGTAATTCGCCCTTCACGCCGAGAGTGACATAGATACCCACCAGCAGCGCCTTGTCGGCCAGCGGATCGAGGAAGCTGCCGAGATCGGTGCGCATTTGGAAGCGCGTGGCGATATAGCCGTCGACAGCGTCCGAGATCCCCGCCGCGAGAAAGACCAAGAACGCCGCCGTCCAGGCTTCCTGCAAGATCAGCCAGACGATGAGCGGGACCGAAAGCAGCCGCGCCAGCGAAATGAAGTTGGGCAGGTTCACTGGCCTGGCTTGACCTCGGTCTCTCGCGGCCGCCCGCCGGACAGACGCAATGTCCAGAAACCCTCGCTGTCGGAAAGTTCCATCTCGTGCTGGGCGAGCAGCCGCGCGAGGCGGGCGGCGTCGCCCATGTGGTGGAGGACGAGCTGTGCATCGCGGTGCGAGAGGCCGGTGATTTCCACCCGGCTCACCTCAGGCAGGTTGCCGAGCCGCTCGCGAATGGCCTGCCATTCCGCGAAGGAAGCAAAAGTCACGTAGGCGGCCAATGTCCCGCCCTCGCCGGCGCTGATCTGGTTGCGCTCCTTCCAGACCTGCTCGAGCCGCTCATGCACCTTCGCCGCCGCCACCACAAAGCCCTCCGTCCCCGCCGGCGCCGCGACCGTCTCGTCGATGCGCTCGATCTCCGCGCCCTCCAGGCCCGCGGTCACTTCCATGCTGGCCAGGCCCGGTCGGGCGGACGTCACCATGACCCTGCCCGCACGGTAGCGGCGCGCCAGGGCGAGCAGACGCTCCCGGTCGAACTGCGCCGCCTGTTCATAGTCCAGTGCGGCGCGATCCGCCTCATCTGCTGCCGGCAACACCAGCGGCACGAGCGAGCCCTGCTCCGCCCGCGCCGCCCAGGCATCCCGCCAGGGATTCTCGCTCGCCCACAGATCGCGCGCCGCGCCCTCCTGCGCCGGCGGCAGGGCGATGACCAGAGTCGGCCGGGCCTGGCTGTCGGTGAAGGGAACGCCCGACTGGCCGAGCAGCGCGCGCACGACACGCCGGTCGAAAGACACCGACAGCGTCGCGAGATAGCGCGTGGCGGTCGCCCGCTCGCCCGCGATCTCGATGCCGCGCACCGCGCGCTCCAGCGTGCCCTGGTCGGGCTCCGGCAGCCGCGGCCAATCCGCCGGCGAAGTGAGCCGGCGAAGCATCCTGCGGAACGCCTCGCGCTGGCCCTCGAGCAGGGCGCGTGCGCGCGCCTGGGTTGCCGATTCCGCGGCCGCGTCCACCGGCACGGGCTTTACCATGTAAAGGTCCGCGGCCAGGGCCACCCGGGGAAGCGCGCAGACGAGCAGCGCGAAGCCGGCAAGCGCCAGCAACGCCATGTGGAATGCCTGGGAATGCGGCTGGCGGCCGCGCCGGTCGATCATTGCAAACCAGTTCAGATAGGGTATTTTCAGCGCCGCTTTCTTTCACCTTAACCCTGAGCGGGGCTGCCATCAACAAGGGGCGGAAAAACGGCCTGAGCTATCGCGACGCGGGTGTCGATATCGACGCCGGCGATGCACTGGTGGAAGCCATCAAGCCGCTCGCCGCCGCGACCCGCCGGCCGGGGACCGATTCGGCGCTGGGCGGCTTCGGGGCGTTGTTCGATCTCCGCCAGGCCGGCTACCGGGATCCGATCCTGGTCGCATCGACCGATGGCGTCGGCACCAAGCTCAAGATCGCCATCGAGGCGGACCGGCACGGGACGGTCGGCATCGACCTGGTCGCCATGTGCGTCAACGACCTGGTCGTACAGGGGGCCGAGCCGCTGTTCTTCCTCGACTACTTTGCGACCGGCAAACTCGACCCCACGGCGGCGGCCAAGGTCATCGCCGGCATTGCCGAGGGCTGCCGCCAGGCTGGCTGCGCGCTGATCGGCGGCGAGACAGCAGAAATGCCCGGCATGTATGCAGCCAAGGACTACGATCTGGCCGGCTTCGCCGTCGGCGCCGTCGAACGTGAGCGGCTGCTCACCGGCCGCGAGGTGCGGGCGGGCGATGTCATCCTGGGCCTTGCATCGAGCGGCGTGCATTCCAACGGCTTCTCCCTCGTGCGGCGGGTTGCGGACGGGGCCGGCCTGCGCTGGTCCGATCCAGCGCCGTTCGCCCCCGGCCAGGCGCTTGGCGAGGCACTCCTGACGCCGACCCGGATCTATGTCCGCAGCGCGCTTGCCGCTATCGCCGAAGGCGGGGTCCGGGCGCTCGCGCATATCACCGGCGGCGGCCTGATCGAGAATATTCCGCGCGTCCTCCCCGAGGGCACGCTGGCTCGGCTCGATGCCCGTAGCTGGTCGCCGCCGCCGGTCTTCCGCTGGCTCGCCAATGCCGGCGGCATCGCTTCAGGCGAGATGGCGCGCACCTTCAACTGCGGCATCGGCATGGTCGCCGTGGTCGATCCCGGGCACGCCGGGCGCCTCGGCCAGGTCCTGGCCGATGCCGGCGAGAGCGTGACGCGGATCGGCCGGATCGAGACATCGACGGGTGGCGGACCGGCCCGGGTCGAGATCGATTTTCTCGACGAGGCATGGCGGGCGTGAGGGCCGGCGTCCTCATTTCCGGGCGCGGCAGCAATCTTCAGGCCCTGCTGGATGCCTGCGCCGATCCTGCCTTTCCGGCACGGATCGCCTGCGTGATCTCCAACCGGCCCGACGCGGCCGGGCTGGAACGCGCCGGCCGCGCCGGCGTGCCGGCAATCGCCATCGACCATCGCGGGCGGTCCCGGGCCGAGTTCGAGCGCGAGGTGGGCACAGTGCTGGCGCGCCATGGCGTGGACTTCGTCTGCCTCGCCGGCTTCATGCGCATCCTCACGGCCGACTTCGTGCTGCGCTGGCAGGGGCGGATCATAAATATCCATCCCTCCCTGCTGCCCGCCTTCAAGGGTGCAGATGCACATGGCCAGGCGATCGCGGCCGGCGTGCGGCTGAGCGGCTGCACGGTACATTACGTCGTGCCGGAGATGGATGCCGGCCCGATCATCGCCCAGGCGGCCGTACCGGTCGAGGCGGGGGACGATGCGGCGAGCCTGGCCGAGCGCGTACTTGGCGCCGAACACAGGCTCTATCCGATGGTGCTGCGCTGGATCGCAGAGGGTCGCATCACGCTCCGCGACGGACGGGTCGAGATCAGCGGCGCGCGCACGGCCGGCGGCATGCTGGTCAATCCCATCGAGCCGACATGATGCAGGTCAAGGCAGAAAGTGACCGCGCGCCTTAGCTTTTCCCGGAACCATGGATCTGTTTCGGGAGTTTGCGATGACCGGTGGGGAAATGGCCTATCTGGCGATGGTGGTGGCCGGCGCCTGCGTCTTTGCACTGGTGCTGGCCTGGGCCTCGATGCGCGCGCCGCGCTGAATGACTGCCCCGGCGCTGCCGGGGCAGAGCCAGCTTCAGGTCAGCCGACGATCTCGCACTCGGAGAAGAAGAAAGCGATCTCGTTGCGCGCATTCTCCGCGCTATCGGAGCCGTGCACCGAATTGGCTTCGATCGATTCGGCAAAGTCCTTGCGGATCGTGCCGGGAGCGGCGTTCGCCGGATTCGTCGCGCCCATCACCTCGCGGTTGCGCGCGACCGCATTGTCCCCTTCCAGCACCTGCACCACCACCGGGCCGGAGGTCATGAAGGTGCAGAGATCGTTGAAGAACGGCCGCTCGCGGTGCACGCCGTAAAAGGCTTCCGCCTGGGCCCTTGACAGCCAGATGCGCTTCTGCGCCACGACCCGGAGGCCGGCCCGTTCGAGCCGGTCGACGATGGCGCCCGTCAGGTTGCGGCGGGTGGCATCGGGCTTGACGATGGAAAGGGTGCGCTCCTTGGCCATGAGATCTGGTTCCGTGCTATCTGGATGTTGAAGTGGCGGGCGTTATAGCTACTAATGCGGCCCGCCGCAACGCCCCTGAACCCGGCCACCAGCCATGCTGAAGATCGCCAGCCTCACCTACAGGATCGGCTCCCGCCTGCTGCTCGACCAGGCGGAAGCGCGGATCCCGGCCGGATACAGGGTTGGCCTGATCGGCCGCAACGGGACGGGCAAGACCACCCTGCTCCGCCTGATCATGGGCGAGGCAGAAGCGGAGTCGGGCGCCGTCGAGCTTCGGCGCGGGGCACGCATCGGCTGGCTGGCGCAGGAAGCGCCGGGCGGCGAGCAGGCGTTGCGCGATTTCGTCCTCGCCGCCGACCGGGAACGGGCCAGCCTGCTGCTGGAAGCGGAAAGAGCGACAGATGCCGCCCGCATCGCGGAGATCCACGCCCGCCTCCAGGCGATCCGCGCCGACGCGCAGCCGGCGCGGGCGGCCGCCATCCTCGCCGGTCTCGGTTTCGACGAAACGGCGCAGGCGCGCCGCCTCTCCTCCTATTCCGGCGGCTGGCGCATGCGCGTGGCGCTGGCCGCGGTCCTGTTCGCCGAGCCCGACCTGCTGCTGCTCGACGAGCCCTCGAACCATCTCGATCTCGAGGCCGCGCTCTGGCTCGAAAACTATCTGCGGACCTATCCGCACACGCTGATCCTGGTCAGCCACGACCGCGACCTGCTGAACGGCGTGGCCACGCATATCATGGCGCTCGAGCAGGCGAAGCTTTACCTCTATGCCGGCGGCTACGACCAGTACGAGCGCCAGCGCCGCGAACGGCTCGAGCGCCAGGCAAGCCTGCGCCAGCGCCAGGAGGCGCAGCGCCGCCACCTGCAATCCTTCGTCGACCGCTTCCGCGCCAAGGCATCGAAGGCGCGTCAGGCGCAGAGCCGCATCAAGATGCTAGAACGCCTGCAGCCGGTGGCGGCGATGATCGAGGAAGCCGGCCTCGAACTGCGTTTTCCCAGCCCGGCGCCGCTCTCGCCGCCGATCATCGCCATGGAGAATGTCTCGGTCGGCTACGAGGCGGCAAATCCGGTCCTCGCGCGGCTGAACCTGCGGATCGACCCTGACGACCGCATCGCGCTGCTTGGCGCCAACGGCAACGGCAAGTCGACATTCGCACGGCTCGTCGCCGGGCGCCTCAGACCCTTCGCCGGCAGCATGGTGGTGGCGCCGAAACTGAAGGTGGGCTATTTCGGCCAGCATCAGGCCGAGGAATTCGACCTCGGACGGACCGCCTTCCAGGAGATGCAGTCGGCCATGCCGGAGCGCGCGCCGACCGAGGTGCGCGGCTGGCTCGGCCGCTTCGGTCTCTCGCAGGCACGCGGCGATACGCGCATTGGCGATCTTTCTGGCGGCGAGAAGGCGCGCCTGCTCTTCGCCATGATCGCCCGGGAGGCCCCGCACCTGCTCATTCTCGACGAGCCGACCAACCATCTCGACATCGACAGCCGCGAAGCGCTGGTGCAGGCGCTCAATGACTACGAGGGCGCCGTCATCATCGTGAGCCACGACCGTCACCTCCTGCAGGCCACCGCCGACCGTCTCTGGCTGGTCGAGAGCGGGCGGGTCGAGCCCTACGAGGGCGATCTCGACGATTATCGCGAGCGGCTGCTCGGACGCCGCCACGCCGAGACGACTTCCGGCGTGGCGGAACGGAACGGACCATCGCCCGCTCATGGCGCAAGCGCAAGGCGCGAAGCCCGGCGCCAGGCCGCCGACCGGCGGGCGGAGATGCAGCCGCTGCGCCAGGCCGCCAAGGCGGCGGAACGGGCAATCGACAAGCTCTCCCGGGAAAGGGCGGCGATCGAGGCGGAACTGGCGCAAGGTTCCGTCTATGACGGCCCGAAGGAACGGCTGAACGAGTTGCTGCGGCGGCAGGGACAGATCAGGAGCGAGATGGAGACCTTGGAACTCGAATGGCTCGCTGCACAGGAAGCGCTGGAAGCGGCGGAGGATGGCCGATGACCGCTGTCCGGCGCGGCGCAAGGCCGCGCGCCATTTTCTTCGACATGGACGACACGCTGATCTCCGCCTATGGCCGGCCGGAGGAAGCCTGGTCGCGCACCGTCGCCGCCTATGGCGACCTTCCGACCGGCCTCGACCGGTCGACACTCGTCGCTACCGTCCTGCAAGCGGCGCGCGACTTCTGGGCCGATCCGGTCGATCACCGGCACTGGCGCCAGAACCTCTTCGAGGCCCGCCGCATCGTCGTCCGCCGGGCCTTCTCCGCCCTCGGCCATGCGGAGCCGGACATGGCCGACCGGCTGGCCGATCATTTCAGCCGGACGCGAGAGGCGGAGTATCGCCTCTTTCCCGGTGCGCATGAGACGCTGGAGCGGCTTCGCGCGGAGGGTTTCCGTCTCGCCCTTGTCACGAACGGCGCGGCGGCGCCGCAGCGGGCCAAGATCGAACGGTTCGCGCTGGCGCCGCGCTTCGATCACGTGCTGATCGAGGGTGAGCTTGGCTACGGCAAGCCCGAACCTCAGGTTTATTCCGAACTGCTGCGCCGCTGCGAGGTCGGCGCCGAAGAGGCCTGGATCGTCGGCGACAACCTGGAATGGGAGGTGGCGGCACCGAAGCGCCATGGCATCGGGACGGTCTGGGCGGACATGCACAAGGTCGGCTTGCCCGACAACCGGCCGGCCGACCCCGACCACGTGATCACCAACCTGCCCGAGCTGCTCGCCCGCCTCGGACTCTGACCGGCCTCAAGCCTCGGCTTTCTTCTGCCAGCCGCCCTGCTCGCCCTGCTGCCAGTAGGTCAGCCGGTGCCCGGCCGCCTTCGCCGCGCTCCAGCGCCCGCGTGCCGCCGCCAGCGCTGCCTCGTCGTTGCCATCGAACAGGTCGAGACAGCGGGCGAAGCCCGCAACGAAGTCCGGCGATGCACCGCCATCGACGAGGAAGAGAAGGCTGGCGCCGTTCGGATTGGCTTCCTCCGCGGTCAGAAAGATGGGTTGATCCGCCGCGTTGCCGTTGCGCTTTGTGCCATGCGGCAGGAAGCTCTCCCGCCGGTAGGTCCAGAGACTCTGGTCGAGCGCCTCCACGCGATCGGGCGAACCGGCGAGCACGACCGCCCGCAGGCCCGCCTCGTACGCCTTCTCAAGCAGCAGCGGCAGCGCCTCTTCCAGACGCTGCCGCTGCAGGTGATAGAAGGCGATATCCGTCACTTCGACTCGTAGTGGTCGCGCACCAGCCGGTCGAGCAGGCGCACGCCATAGGCGGTGGCCCCCTTGGGCGAGGTGGGACGATCCTTCTTCGACCAGGCCGTGCCTGCGATGTCGAGATGGGCCCAGGGCAGCTTGTTCACGAAGCGTTGCAGGAACTGCGCGGCCGTGACCGAACCGCCGCCCACGCCGGGGCCGGCAATGTTCTGCATGTCGGCGATCGGCGATTCGAGGGCCTTGTCGTATTCATCGGACAGCGGCATGCGCCAGAGCCCTTCGCCCTCCGCCCTGGCTGCTCCAAGGAGCCGCTCCGCGAGCTTCTGGTCATTGGCGAAGAGTCCGGCATTCTCGTGCCCGAGCGCGATGATGATGGCGCCGGTCAGGGTCGCGAGGTCGATCATGAATTGCGGCTTGAAACGGTCCTGCGTGTACCAGAGCGCATCAGCCAGGACGAGCCGGCCTTCGGCATCGGTGTTGAGCACCTCGATGGTCTGCCCCGACATGGAGGTGACCACATCGCCCGGCCGCTGCGCCGTGCCGGAAGGCATGTTCTCCACCAGACCGACCACGCCGACGGCATTGACCTTCGCCTTGCGGCCGGCCAGCGCCCGCATCAGGCCGATCACCGTCCCGGCGCCGCCCATATCCCACTTCATGTCCTCCATGCCGGCGGCCGGCTTGATGGAGATGCCGCCGGTATCGAAGCAGACGCCCTTGCCGATGAAGGCGACCGGCTGGCTCGAACGCGAGGCACCCTGCCATTGCATGACGACGAGCTGGGACTCCCGCGCCGAACCCTGGCCGACACCGAGCAGCGCGCCCATGCCGAGCTTCTTCATCTGCGCCTCGCCCAGCACCTCGACCTTGACGCCGAGGGACGAAAGCTTGCGGCATTCATGGGCCAGGCTCTCGGGATGGATGATATTGGCAGGCTCCGTCACCAGATCGCGGGTGAAGAAGATGCCTTCGGCGATGCGCTCCAGCGGCTTGAAGGCTGCCTTGGCTGCCGCCGTCTCCTCGCAGGCGATGATCACGTCCTTGAGGCTCGGCTTCTGTTCCGCCTTCTGGCGGGTCCGGTACTTGTCGAAGCGGTAGGAACCGAGGCGCACGCCATAAGCAATGCGGGCCGCCGCTTCGCCGCAGGCGATCTTGGCACCCTTCAGGTCGTCGCAGAAGAAGTTGAGTTCCTTCTCGCCCGACGCGAGCAGCCGCCGCGTCACCTCGCCGCCCGCTGCTTCGAAGGCAAGCTCGTTAGCCTCCGATGCCTTGCCAAGGCCGTAGAGAACGATGCGCGAGAACTTGAGTTCGGCGGGCGCCATGATCTCGAGCACCTGCCCCCGCGCGCCCGTGAAACGGCTATGCGCGATGGCGCGCCGGATGGCGCCCTTGCTGCGCCTGTCCAGTTCCCGCGCGCTGGCTGAAAGTTCCTTTTCGGCAAGGACGAACACGACAGCGGCGCCGGAATGGGACAGCGCCGAAGCCTTGAAACCGATCTTCATTGCAACCTCTGGAAAATGGCTGGGGCTGGAAGGATGTCTCCACGTCAACGCATCTTAGCGACCCCTCGTCATGATCGCTATACTTCCCGCGCGATGACGGGGGCGGAAGCATATCTGCTGAAACGACTGGCTGTTGGCGCCGCCCTGGTAACGGCGGCGCTGGCGGGCCTGCTCTGGCTTGGCCTCGTGCTGCGTCATGCCGACAAAGTCATCGGCGAGGGCGTACCGGTATCGCTGTTTCTCAAGCTGGCGGTGCTGGCCCTGCCCGCCCCGCTGGCGCTCGCATTGCCGGTCGGAATCCTCGTCGGCACGCTGTGGTGCTATGGCGCGATGGCGCGCGATTCGGAACTGGTCGCGCTGCGCACCGCCGGCCTCGCCGATGGCGGCCTGCTGCGCCCGGCCGGGCTGGTCGGGCTTGCCGGGCTGCTGGCCGGACTGCTGATTGCCGCCGAACTCGCGCCGCGCGCCGCCCAGGCCCTGCGCGCCGAACAACTCGACCTTCGCGCAAGCCTGGGGCGGGCGGCGCTGGCCCAGGGCGGGTTCGTCGAGTTGACGCCCGGCCTCGCGCTGCATGCCGGCAGGGTGGACAGCGGTGGCCGGATCCACAGCTTCATCGCCCACGATGGACGCGCCGCTGGTCAGACCGTCACCCTTCTCGCCCGGGAGGCCATCGCCAGGTCGGGAGAGGACGGGCTCGAGTTGCTGCTGCGCGATGGTCTGCGTCAGGAACGCGACCGCGCGAGCGGCCGCATCCAGACCCTCGCCTTCGACAGTTTCCGCTTCGTGGTGCGGCGGGACGTCGACAAGGCCCGCCGGCGCCTCGACCCGGATGCGCTGCCTCTTTCGACGCTCCTCGCTCGCCTGGCAGACGACAAGGAGGGCGCCGCCGATGCGGCGCGGCTGCGCGCCGAACTCGGCCGCCGCCTGGTCACCCCACTACTCTCTCCGGCCTTTGCCCTGCTCGCCGCCGCCCTCTTCGTGCGGCGCACGCGCCTGCCCGACGGAGCGCGGCGCCTGGCCGGCCTGGCCGGCCTCGGCGCCTGCCTGCTCGCCGCCGCTTCTTTCGGGCTGGCGCAACTGGCGGCGCACGCCGCCCTGTTCGGATGGCTTGCCCTCGCCTTGCCCATCCTCGCGGCACTGCTGTCCCTGCTGCTCGCCAGCCTGCCACACCATGCCCCGGAGCCCGGCCGATGAGGCCGGGAACCTTCCCCCTTTATGTGGTGCGCAGGCTGCTGGCGCAGCTTTTCCTCATCCTGCTCGTCCTGACCATTTTCGCGTTCCTGGTCGATTGCGTCGAGCTGCTGCGCCGTGCCGCCGCGCTTACCGAGCCAGGCTTCGCCGACGCCCTGGTAACCGCGCTCATGCGCCTGCCAGCCCAGGCGTTGCGGTTGCTGCCACTGGCGCTGATCCTCGCCGCCGCGCTGGTGGCCAGCCACTTCGCCCGCCAATCCGAACTGGCGGTGGCGCGCGCCGCCGGACTGCCGATACGCTGCTTCCTGGCGAGCTTCGCCATCGCCGGTTTCGCGCTCGGCCTTCTGGCACTCGGCCTGCAGGCCATGGCGGCGAACGGGCTGGCCCGCATCGAGGGCCGGACCGGCGAGCCGGCGGCAGGCGAGACGATCTGGCTGGAGGAACGCCAAGGCGAAGGCCGGCTCATCGTTCATGGCCGGATCGAGGGGCGGGATCCGCTGCGCCTGCGCGAAGCCCTGCTGCTGCGCTTCGATGACGGCGGCGAGCTGAGCGCGCGAATCGATGCGGAACGGGCGCAGCTCGCGGATGGGGCCTGGATCCTGTCCGGCACCACCGTCTGGGAGGGCGGCGCGCGCGCGACCCGGGCCGCGCACCTGGAAGAGCCGACGGCGCTCGAGGAACATGCCATCCTGAGGCCGGTCCGCGCGCCATCTTCGATCGCCTTCTGGTCGATCGGCCGCGAGATCGTGGAACTTCGCGCCATCGGCCGGCCGGCCGGACGCCACGAACTCGCGCTGCACGGCTGGCTGGCCATGCCCGTCCTGCTCGCCGCGCTCGCGCTCGTCGCCGGCGCCGGCTCGCTGCGCCTGCCCCTCCGCGCCAGCCCGGCGCAGGCGATCATCTTTGGCATCGGCCTCGGCTTCCTGCTATTTATCGTCGCCGAACTGGCGTCCGCCTTCGGGGGGGCCGGCGCGATTCCGCCCGCGCTGGCCGCCTGGATTCCGGCTGGCGTCGCATCTCTGGCTGCTCTCTCCTGTCTGGCCTTCGTCGAGGACGGCTGAACTTGTCGCAAGGGCGTTGCTTCATAGGTTTGCTGCTGGCGCTCCTTTGCGCGTCCCTTGCGATGGCCGCCCCCGCGCCCCGGCCCGCGCTCGCCGCCGACCGGCCGCTCCTCGTGCAGGCCGACGAGGTGGTCTATGACGAGACGCTCGGCACCATGACCGCGCGCGGCGGGGTCGAGATCAACCAGGATGGCCGCACCCTGCTCGCCGACACCGTGACCTACAACGAGCGGGTCGACCAAGTGACCGCCAGCGGCAATGTCGTAATCATGGAGAAGAACGGCAATGTGTTCTTCGCCGACTTCATCGAACTTCGCGACGAGTTCAAGAACGGACTGATCGCCGGTTTCCGCCTGCTCTTCACCGACAATGCGCGCGTTGCCGGCAACTATGCGGTGCGCAACGACGGCAACCGGACCACGGTGGCGAACGCGGTCTATTCGCCCTGCGATCTCTGCAAGGACGACCCGTCCCGCCCGCCGCTCTGGCAGATCCGCGCCGTGCGCGTGATCCACAACGAGGAAGCGCAGCATATCGACTTCAAGGACATGTTCCTGGAGATCTTTGGCATTCCCGTCGCCTACCTGCCCTTCTTCCGCGTGCCCGATCCGACGGTCGAGCGCCAGAGCGGCCTCCTGCCGCCCGGCTTCGGCCTCGACAACCGCCTCGGCTTCCAGATCACCCTGCCCTACTATTATGTCATCGCGCCCAATATCGACCTCACGCTCTCGCCCACAGTGACGACGAAGGAAGGGCCGATCCTGGCGGGCGAATACAGGCACCGGACCGGCAACGGCAACTTCGCCTTCGACGGCTCGATCACGCGGCCAGAGAGGCGCAACGACGACAACGAACGCATTGGCGGACGCGAGACGCGCGGCCATATCCGGGGCGAGGGCCGTTTCATAAATTCCCCGGTCTGGCGCAGCGGCTTCGACCTCTTCCTTGCCTCCGACGACACCTATCTGCGCCGATACGGCATATCGAAGCTGGATACGCTGACAAACACTGCCTATCTCGAAGGCTTCAGCGGCCGCTCCTACGCGCTGGCGACCGGATACTACTTCCAGGGACTGCGCCAGATCGACCGCCGCGGCCGCTCGCCGCTGGTGCTGCCGCTTCTCGACTATTCCTTCGTCGGCGAGCCGCAGGGTGCCTTCGGCTATCCGAAGGTCGATGCCAGCCTCCTTTCGATCCAGCGCAGCGAAGGCGTCGACACCCGGCGGCTATCCACCACCATCGGCTGGCACGTCCCCTATGTCAGCCCGATCGGCGACATCTATTCGGTCACCGCGCAATTGCGCGGCGACTTCTACTGGGTCAATGACGGCGTCGATCCCGAGGGCCGGCCGTCGCCTTCGAGCAGCGGCACGGAACACCGGCTCAAGCCGCTCTTCGCCCTGGACTGGCGTTATCCCTTCGCCCGCTCTTTCGGCCCGGTGCAGCACGTGATCGAGCCGATCGTCTCGTTCGTGGCGACGCCCAAGGGTGGCAACCCGCGGCGCATCCCCAACGAGGACAGCCGCAACTTCGAGTTCGACGATACCAACCTGTTCGCCATCAACCGCTTCCCCGGCCTCGACCGCTACGAGGGCGGAACCCGCGTCGCCTATGGCGTCAAGACCTCCTTCCACGAGCCGAGCGGCGCCTATACCGAGTTCCTTTTCGGCCAGTCCCATCGCTTCGACGACAATGGCGGACGGGCATTTCCGGGCGATACCGGGCTCGAGCAGTCGCGCTCCGACTACATCGCCCGCGCGGTCATCTCGCCCACCTCCTATGTTGATATCTACAACCGGGTGCGGCTCGACCAGGACAATTTCACAATCCGCCGGAACGAAGTAGGCGCACTGGTCGGGCCCAGCTTCCTGAAACTCGGCGCGACCTATGCGAAGATCGACCGGGAAGGCACCACTTCCCGTCTCGGCGACCGCGAGCAGCTCACGCTGAACGGGTATGCGCAGGTCAGCCGGTTCTGGCGCATCTCCGCCGACTGGCGGCGCGACCTCCAGCAGGACCGGACCCTGGGCTATGACATCGCCCTGCGGTACCTGGACGAGTGTTTCGAGATGCTGTTCGTCTTCGGCCGTTCCAACACCCGCGACCGCGAGATCGAGCCCTCATACGAGTTCGGGCTGCGCTTCCGCCTCAAGAACCTGGGCTAGAGTGATGCAACGCCGGTCTTTCTGGCGCTTTGCAAGCGCGCGCCGGTCGGTCTAACGTGATGCCCGCAAGCCGCATCGAAAGCGAGGTCGAGATATTGCCCGAAAGTGTTGCCGCTCTGTTACGCGCCATGGCGGCGCTCCTGGCGCTGGCTTTCCTTGGTCTGCAGCCGACCGGAAGCGCGCGCGCCCAGGACATCCAGCGCATCGCCGCCATCATCAACGACGAGGTCATTTCCGCCCAGGACCTGGAACAGCGCATCGACGTGGCGGTGATCCTCTCGGGACTGGAAAATACCGCGGAGACGAGACGGCGCATTCGCGACCAGGTGCTGCGCGCCATCATCACCGAACGGCTGCAGATGCAGGAAGCCGCGCGCCTCAAGATCCCGGTCACCCAGGACGAAATGAACCGCGCCATCGCGGTGGTCGAGCGCCAGAACAGGATTCCACCCGGGGCATTCGAGGAATCCCTGCGCGCGCAAGGTATTCCGGTCCAGTCCGTGGTCGCGCAGATTCGCGCCGAGGTGGCCTGGAGCAAGGTCGTCCGCCGGCGTGTCCTGCCGACCATCAATATCTCGGACGAGGAGATCGACGCCGCACTGCTGCGCCACCGGCAGACGCAGAACCAGCCTGAGTATCTCGTGTCGGAGATCTTCCTCGCGGTCGATTCCGTGCAGCAGGAGGAGGAGATCCGGCGCACTGCGATTCGGCTGGCCGAACTGGTGCGCGCCGAGCAGAACTTTTCCGCCATCGCCCGCCAGTTCAGCCAGGGCGCCACCGCCTCGCAGGGCGGCGATATCGGCTGGGTGCAGCCCGGCGTGCTGGCCGAGGAAGTGGACGCGGTGCTGCCCCGCCTTGCGCCCGGCCAGGTGTCCGATCCGATCCGCACCACCGGCGGCTATTACATCATCGCCCTGCGCAACCGGCGCAGCCAGGGCGAAGCGGCCGCGGACCCGACGGTCACGCTGCGCCAGATCGCCCTGCCGCTGCCCGCGCAGGCGACGCAGCAGGACCTGCAGGCGCTCTGGAACCTGGCCGCCGAGATCGCCGGCGCAACGCGGGGCTGTGGCGAATTCGAGCGCGTGGCGCGCGAGGTGCGCAGCGCCGGCCAGTTCGATCTCGGCCGCGTGCCGCTGAGCGCCCTGTCGCCGCAGGCCCGCCAACTCATCGAGCCGCTTCCCGTCGGACAGGCGAGCCAACCGGTTCGGGCGGAGAACGCCGTCCTCGTCTACATGGTCTGCGACCGGACCGAAGGGGGCATCGGTCGCGAGGAGATCCGCGAGCAGCTTCTCCAGCGGCGCGTCGAACTCCAGGCACGGCGCATCCTGCGCGATCTGCGCCGGGACGCGGTGGTGGAGTTCCGCTGAATGGCCGCTCCGCTCGCGCTGAGCATGGGCGAGCCGGCCGGGATCGCGCCCGAGATCACGCTCAAGGCCTGGATCGCGCGCCGCGAGGAACGGCTCGCACCCTTCTTCTTCATCGGCGACCCGGCGGTTCTGACCGACGCGGCGGCGAGTCTCGGCCTCACCTTGCCGCTCGTCGAGATTGCCCGGCCGGCCGAGGCGCCGGCGCTGTTCGATCGCGCGCTGCCGGTGCTGCCCGTTGCCCTGCCGGAACGCGCGCAGGCCGGACATCTCGATCCGCGCAACTCGCCAGCGGTGCTGCGCGCCATCGACGTCGCCGTCGAGTTCTGCCGCGCCGGAGAGGCATCCGGCCTTGTCACCAACCCTATTCACAAGAAGGCACTCCAGGATGCCGGCTTCCGGCATCCTGGCCATACCGAGTATCTGGCCGAACTCTGCGGCGGCATGCATCCGCTGATGCTGTTCGATTCGGCGCTGCTGCGGGTCGCGCCCGTCACCATCCATGTGCCGCTGCGCGAGGCCATTTCGATGCTGAACCGCGACCTTCTGCTCGTCTCGGCGCGCCTCGCGGCGGCCAGCCTGCGGCAGGATTTCGGCGTGAAGAGCCCGCGCATCGCGGTCGCCGGCCTCAATCCCCATGCCGGCGAGCAGGGCAGTCTCGGCCGGGAAGATCTGGACGTCATCGCTCCTGCCGTCGAGGCCATGCGGGCGGAGGGCATCGATGCCTTCGGACCATTGCCGCCCGATGCGATGTTCCACGCGGCCGCGCGCCAGCGTTACGACCTGGCACTCTGCATGTATCACGATCAGGCGCTCATTCCCCTCAAGACGCTCGATTTCGACGGCGCGGTCAATGTCACGGCGGGCCTGCCCATTGTGCGCACCTCGCCGGACCATGGCACGGCGCTCGACATCGCCGGCCGTGGCTCCGCCAGTCCACGCAGCCTGATCGCCGCGATCCGTTGTGCCGCCGGCATCGCCCACCAGCGCGCCGGCGCCGGCAAGGCAAATGGCTGAAGCCGCGCCGGAGCTGCCACCGCTCCGCGAGGTGATCCGCCGGCACGGCCTCGGGGCGCTGAAAAGCCTGGGGCAGAATTTCCTGCTCGATCTCAACCTGACCGCGCGCATCGCCCGCGCCGCCGGCGATCTTTCCGCCTGCACCGTGTACGAGGTCGGACCGGGGCCCGGCGGCCTGACCCGCGCGCTGCTGGCAGCGGGCGCAAGGCGGGTGGTGGCGGTCGAGCGCGACCGCCGTTGCATCGCTGCCCTGGCCGAACTGGCGGCCGCCTGGCCAGGCCGGCTCGAGGTGATCGAGGGCGACGCGCTCAGCATCGACGAGGATGCCGTGCTGGACCCGGGGCCCTGCCGCGTCGTCGCCAACCTTCCCTACAATGTGGGAACCGCGCTGCTGCTCAAATGGCTGCGCCGACCGAATCGCTTCGATGGCTACACACTGATGTTCCAGAAGGAAGTGGCGCTTCGCCTCGTTGCCGCACCGGGCAGCAAGGAGTATGGCCGCCTTTCGGTGCTGGTGCAGTGGCTCTGCGAGGCAAGGCGGCTGTTCGACATTCCCCCGCGTGCTTTCACCCCGCCGCCCAAGGTCACATCGAGCCTGGTCGCGCTCACCCCCCTGCCTGCGCCGCGCCATCCCGCCGACCGCGCGCGCCTGGAAGCGGTGCTCGCCGCCGCATTCGGCCAGCGCCGCAAGATGCTGCGCGCCGCGCTCCGCGCCTATTCCCCGGCATCCGAGGCGGCGCTGGCGCGCGCCGGCATTGCACCCACCGCGCGCGCCGAGGAGCTTGGCATCGACGCTTTCTGCCGGCTCGCCCGCGCCTTCGACGAGATCTGACCCGCGCTACTGTCCCTCCCGGAGCGCCTTGACGAAGTCGAGCAGGCCGGTCTGGCGCTGGCGCCGCAACCGTTCCGCCCGCAGGATGGCATAGACATTCTCCAGGCATTCCTCGATGTCGGAATTGAGCACGATATAGTCATACTCTGCCCAGTGGCTGATCTCGTCCGCCGCCTTCGACATGCGGCGCGCCACCACTTCGTCGGAATCCTGCGCGCGCCGCTTCAGGCGGCGTTCCAGCTCGGCGGTCGAAGGCGGCAGGATGAATACAGAAACCAGATCGTCGCGCGCGGTCTGGGCGAGCTGCTGGGTTCCCTGCCAGTCGATGTCAAACAGCACGTCGCGGCCCGCATCCAGATGATCGAGGACCGGTCCGGCCGGCGTCCCGTAATAATGATCGAACACCTTGGCGTGCTCGAGCAGCTCGCCTCTGTTGATCATCAGGTTGAATTCGAGCTTGTCGATGAAACCATAGTCGATGCCGTCCTGCTCGCCCGGACGCGGCGGCCGCGTGGTGACCGATACCGACATCACCAGATTGTCGTCGGTCTCCAGCAGGCGGCGAGAAATCGTCGTCTTGCCCGCGCCGGAAGGCGAGGAAAGCACGAGCATCAGCCCGCGCCGCGCGATGGTCTTCTGCTGCATCCCCTGCCGGTCTCCCGCGCTATTCGATGTTCTGCACCTGCTCGCGCAGCCGATCGACGGCGAGCTTGATGGCGAGGCCGATACGGGTCAGCTCCCGGTCGCCGGATTTGGAGCAGAGCGTGTTGGCCTCGCGGTTGAACTCCTGCGTCAGGAAATCGAGCTGCCGGCCGGCCCCGGCCCCATCGCCGCCCGAGGCGACGATGCGCCGCGCCGCGCCGATATGCGCGGTCAGCCGGTCAAGCTCCTCGCGCACGTCGCCCTTGGCGATGAGGATTGCGACCTCCTGCGCCAGCCGCTCCTCGGGCAGCGCCGGCATCTGGCCAAGAAGCGCCTGGACCTGTTCGACGAAGCGGGCCCGGATCGCCTCCGGGCGCATGGCCGCCTGCGCCGCCGCCTCGCTGGTCAACCGCTCCGTCTCGTCCAGCAGCTGCCCGAGAATGTTGGCAAGCCGTTCTCCCTCCTCGGCACGCGCGAGGCTCAGCTTTTCGAGCGCCGATCTGAGAGTGGCCAGGATGGCCGCCTCGCGTTGCTCGCGCTCTTCGGCCGTCTCTTCGGGCTCGACTGCCTCTATCACGCCCTTCAGGGCGAGCAGGCCGTCGATGCTGGGCGCCGCTGCATCGATTTCGCCCTCCACCTCGCGCACGATGGCGGCGAGCTGGCGCAGCAGGTCGCGGTTGACGCGAAATCCGGTCATGGGCCGCGTCTGCGCGAGACTGAGGCTGATTGCCACGTTGCCGCGCCGGACTTGCTCGCTCACCAGCCGTCGCGCGCCAGGTTCGAGCCCATCCATGCCCGGCGGCAGGCGAAAGCGGATATCCAGCCCGCGACCGTTCACGCTCTTGACCTCCCAGACCCAGGCATAAGACGGGTCGGCGCCTTCGGCGCGAGCGAATCCGGTCATGCTCTGCAAGCTCATACTGGTTCCTGGGCCGCGGGAGTAACGACATCTGGTGGCGATCGGGACAGGGGCCCACTATATTATCGGCCGGCACCGGCAACAACCCCGACGGGAACGTCGGGGAAAACGGAACTGGGAGTGCAATGCGGGATCCACGTTCCATCCTGATCACCGGCGCCTCGAGCGGGATCGGCGAAGCGCTCGCCATGGGCTATGCGGCCCCCGCTCGAACCCTCGCGCTGACCGGACGCGATGCCGGACGGCTGGCCGCGGTTGCCGATGCCTGCCGCGCTCGCGGCGCGGCGGTGCTGGCCGAAGCGGTGGCGGTCGAGGACCAAACGGCGATGGCGGCGTTCCTCCGGCAGGCCGAAGCGCGCGCGCCGCTCGATCTGGTGATCGCCAATGCCGGCGTGTCGCGCACGCTCAAGGACCTTGGCGAACTGGACGCGCTGACGCGCGAGACTTTCGCGGTCAACGTGACCGGCGTGTTCAACACGCTCCACCCCGCGATCGAGCTGATGCTGCCGCGCCGCCGAGGCCAGCTCGCCATCGTCAGTTCCATCGCCGGCTTCCGCGGCCTCCCCGGTGCCATCGCCTATTCGGCCAGCAAGACGGCGGTGCGTGCCTATGGCGAGGCGCTGCGCGGGCGGCTGGCGCGGCAGGGGATCGGCGTCAGCGTGATCTGTCCGGGCTACGTCCGCAGCCGCATGACGGCGCGCAACCGCTTCCCCATGCCCTTCATCATGGATGCGCCGAACGCCGCCTCGATCATCATGCGCGGGCTCG
>JAHCJQ010000237.1 GCA_026126215.1 Alphaproteobacteria bacterium | reverse complement strand
ACTGCGGGAGCGTTATGGCGACGACCGTGCGAAGCTTAACCAGGAAATGATGGACCTCTATCGTCGCGAGAAGGTCAATCCGGCATCGGGCTGCCTGCCGATCCTGCTGCAGATCCCGGTTTTCTTCGCGCTCTACAAGGTGCTCTTCGTCACCATCGAGATGCGCCATGCACCTTTTTACGGCTGGATCCGCGATCTCTCCGCGCCCGATCCGACGAGCTGGATGAACCTGTTCGGGCTGCTGCCCTACGAGGTTCCGGGACTGGGGCCGATCGCCTTCCTCTCCATCGGCATCTGGCCGATCCTGATGGGACTTTCGATGTGGTTGCAGATGCGCCTGAACCCGCAGCCGCCCGACCCGATCCAGGCCAAGATCTTCATGCTCATGCCGATCATGTTCACCTTCATGCTCGGCACCTTCCCGGCCGGGCTGGTGATCTACTGGACCTGGAACAACGTCCTCTCCATGGCGCAGCAATGGTTCATCATGAAGCGCATGGAAAAGCGGAAGGCGTGAGCGGGGACGAAGAGGCCGCCGCGATCGAGGCCGGGCGGCTGCTCTTCGCCGGACCCTGCGAGTTCCTCTATTCGCAGACCAGTCTGGCCGCCCTGCCACCGGCCGAGCTTCCCGAAGTGGCTTTCGCCGGCCGTTCCAACGTGGGCAAGTCGAGCCTGATCAATGCGCTCACCGGACGCCGCGCGCTGGCGCGCGCCTCTTCGACTCCCGGGCGGACCCAGCAGCTAAATTTCTTCCGCCTCGCCAGCCGGCTGATGCTGGTCGACCTGCCGGGCTATGGCTATGCGAAAGCGCCGAAGGCCGACGTGGCGCGATGGACCGAACTGGTCATGGATTACCTGCGTGGCCGCCCCGGACTGCTCCGCGTCTGCCTGCTGATCGACGCGCGGCACGGTATCAAGGAAAACGACATCGCGGCCATGAAACTGCTCGACAGGGCAGCCGTGGTCTACCAGGCGGTGCTGACGAAGATCGACAAGCAGAAGCCGGCCGCCCTCGTCGTGCTCGCCGACGAGACCAGGCGGACGCTTGCCCGCCATCCGGCCGCGCATCCGGACGTCATCCTCACCTCCGCCGAGACCGGCGCTGGCATGGCAGAGCTGCGCGCCGCCCTCGCAGCGCTGGCCCTGCCTGGCTGATTGCGATACCTTCCCGCCACGTTCCCGAGCCGAAAGCGACAGAGATGAGCGACAAGAAGACCAGCGCCCCACTGGCTCCGGCGGAGCAGACGATGCTGACCGCCCGCACCTTGTCCGAGGCCCTGCCCTACATGCGCCGTTTCGCCGGCCAGACCTTCGTCATCAAGTATGGCGGGCATGCCATGGGCGAGGAAGAGCTGGCCGAGCAGTTCGCCCGCGACATCGTCCTGATCAAGCAGGTCGGCATCAACCCGGTGGTGGTGCATGGCGGCGGGCCGCAGATCGGCGCCATGCTGGAACGGCTCAAGATCAAGAGCGCCTTCATCGACGGGCTCCGCGTCACCGACAAGGAG
>JAHCJQ010000236.1 GCA_026126215.1 Alphaproteobacteria bacterium | reverse complement strand
ACCGATGACGAGACCGGCGCCCTTCAGCCTGGCGATCTGCATGGCGGCCACGCCAACCCCCGATCCGGCACCGCGCACCAGAATCGAAGCGCCCGGCTGCATCGCCCCGTTGCTGGTGAGTGCATCATGCGCGGTGAGATGGCCGACCGGCAGCGCCGCAGCCGCCTCCCACGGCAGTTCGTGCGGCAGGCGCATTGCCAGGCGATAGTCCACCTTCACGAGCTGCGCCATGCTGGCCACCGCCATCGCCGCGACCCGCTCGTTCAGACGGAAGCCGACCACCTCCTCGCCCATCTCGACGATCTCGCCGGCCATCTCGATGCCGGCCGCCGGACCGGCATCGGCAGGCGAATGGCCAAAGCGGTAGGGCGTCCCGAGGAGATCGACGCGATTGAGCGCCACCGCCCGCACGGCGATGAGAAGGTCGGTTGGGCCGACAGCAGGCTCCGGCGCATCCTCCAGTTCGAGTTGGACAGAATTGCCGCGCAAGCGCGCAACCATCACCTTCATCGGACCCTCGCCTGGACGAATCGCCCTAGTCTGCCACAGGCTAGGAACAGGACGGCCGGGAGGCAAGCCGCCCGCGTCAGGTCCAGGAGACAACTTCGATGATCCGCATCCGCGAAATCCACAGCTATCCGGTCAAGGGACTGAACGGCCGGCGCCTTGAACGGGCGCGGCTCGTACCCGGGCAGGGCCTGCCGTGGGACCGCGCCTTCGCCATCGCGCATGGCACTGCCCCTTTCGATGCGGAAGCGCCGCAATGGCTGCCCAAGACGCACTTCCTCATGCTCATGCAGAACGAGAGGCTGGCCCAGCTCGACTGCCGGTTCGACGATGAGACCCAGACCCTCTCCGTCCTGCGCGATGGGCGGCAGGTGGCGCGCGGTCGCCTCGGCGATCAGATCGGACGCGCGGTGATCGAACAGTTCTTCGCTGCCTATCTGAGGGACGAGGTGCGCGGGGCTCCGCGCATCGTCAGCGCCGAGGGGCATCGCTTCCACGATTCGCGTTCGGGCTTCCTGTCGATCGTCGGCCTGGCCTCGGTCAGCGACCTCGAAAGGGTGGTTCGGCGCACCGTGAATCCGCTGCGCTTCCGAGCCAATATCTATCTCGAAGGCAGCCTGCCCTGGGAGGAATTCAATTGGGTCGGCCGCGAGATCAACATCGGCGAAGCGCGGCTGCGGATCGTCAAGCGGATCGAACGCTGCCCCGCCACCGATGTGGACCCGCTCAGCGGCGCGCGCGACATGCACATCCCGCTCGCCTTGCGGTCAGGTTTCGGTCACCAGGACCTTGGAGTCTACGCGGAGGTGATTGGCGACGGCGAAATCGCCTCCGGCGACGAACTGCGCGTCCCGCCGGTCTGACACAAAGGACGGGCCGCGCGAGCGGTCCGCCCCGGTTCGGGCCGTATCAGTCGCCGACCGCCGGATCGGCAGGCAGCACGAGAACCGGCTGCGGCTGCTCGCTCTCGCCCGGCGCCTCGCCTTCGACCGATTCGCCGCCC
>JAHCJQ010000235.1 GCA_026126215.1 Alphaproteobacteria bacterium | reverse complement strand
TCGCGGCGTGCATGCCATGGGCGGCATGGCGGCGCAGATTCCGATCAAGGACGATGCCGCGGCCAATGCGGCAGCCATGGCCAAGGTCCAGGCGGACAAGGAACGCGAGGCGGGCGATGGCCATGACGGGACCTGGGTCGCCCATCCGGGGCTGGTGCCGGTGGCCAAGGCGGTCTTCGACCGGGCCATGCGCGGGCCGAACCAGATCGCGCGCCAGCGCCAGGATGTCAATGTTGCCGCCGGCGATCTGCTTGCCGTGCCGAAGGGGCGCATCACCGAATCCGGACTGCGCCAGAACGTCAATGTCGGCATCGGCTATATCGAGGCATGGCTGCGCGGCACCGGCTGTGTGCCGCTCCATAACCTGATGGAGGATGCGGCGACGGCCGAGATTTCCCGCGCGCAGGTCTGGCAATGGATCCGCCACGGCGCGAAGCTCGATGACGGGCGCGTGGTCGATCTCGAACTCTGCCGGCGAATCATCGGCGAGGAACTGGAGAAGACGGCCGCCATGGTAGGTGGCGAGGCTTTCGAGGCCGGCCGCCATGCGGACGCCGCGCGGCTTTTCGAGACCCTCATCGGCGCCGAGACTTTCGAGGAGTTCCTGACCCTGCCCGCCTACGAGATGGTGCTGAGTGAGGGCGGTTGAGGCGGCCGGTCCGCGACACTTGCGGGCAGGTTCCAGTCGTGGCGTGCCGCCAGCCGCATGAAGGCGGCGAGCGGCGGGGAGAAACGGCGGCCGGCCACAGTCGCGATGCAGACCTGGCGCACCACGTCGGGGTCGATCACCGGCCGGGTCGGCAGGCCGGGCGTCACGGTGATGTATTCCGGCATGAAGGCGCAGCCCATGCCGGCCATGATCATGCTCTGGATCCAGTCCTCGCGCGGGCTGCGGAAACGGATATTGACCTTGGCGCCCGCTTCCCTGAGCAGGCCGCGCAGATGCACCAGAAACTCGCAGTCGGTGCGCGAGAGATAGTCCACCTGGTCCATGTCGGCGATGCGGATGGCGTTCTGCCGCTCGAAACGGTGGCCGGGCGGAAAGCCGACGACGAAGCGTTCCTCGTAGAGCGGGCGCGTGTCGATCCGGTCCGGGAAGGGGGTGGCGGAGGCGACGAGCGCCACGTCCAGCTCGCCACTCAGCAGCTTCTCGATCAGCCGGCCGGCCGGCGCTTCCTCGAACTGCACGGCAACGCCCGGCATCTCCCGTTGCACGCGCGAGAAGAGGCCGACCAGCCGCGCCGGGCCGATGGTGCACATGATGCCGATCTGGATCGGCGCCTCCTCCAGCTTGCCAAAGCCCGTGGCCCTGACCTTGGCGGCATCCACCTCGTCCACCACCGATTGCAGGTGCGGCTGCATCAGCCGGCCCAGATCGGTCAGATGGCTCATGGCCCGCTCGCGCCGGAAGAGCGGCCCGCCCAGTTCGTCCTCGAGCTTGCGGATCGCCCGCGTCAAGGCCGGCTGCGTGACATTGCAGAGCTCCGCCGCGCGGGTGAAGTTCAATGTCTCGCAG
>JAHCJQ010000234.1 GCA_026126215.1 Alphaproteobacteria bacterium | reverse complement strand
TAGCGCCGCGTCCTCCACGGTGCGCGTCATCGGCCCCGTCACCCGGCCCCAGTAGGGCGGATAGATCGGCACGCGGCCGAGGCTCGGCTTCAACGCGAAGATGCCGCAATAGGCAGCGGGCAGGCGGACGGAGCCGCCGATATCGGTGCCGAGCGCCAGCGGGCCATAGCCGGCGGCGATCGCCGCGCCCGCGCCGGAGGAAGAGCCGGCGGTGTTGCGAGCGGTGTTCCACGGGTTGCGCGTGATCCCGTGCAGGCTGGAGACGCCCGAGGCCAGCATGCCGAAATCGGGCATGGTGGTCTTGCCCAGGATCAGCGCATGATGCTCGCGCACGCGCTGGGCGGGCGGGGAATCCACCTCCGAGGCCAGGCCGGCCGCGGCTGCCGCCGTGCCGACCGGCGAGGGCATGCCTCGCGTCAGGATATTGTCCTTGATGGTGATCGGCACGCCATCCACCAGCCCGGCCGGCTCGCCGCGGAACCAGCGCGTTTCGGAGGCACGCGCCTGCGCCATCGCGCCATCGCGGTCGACGACGTACATGGCGTTGAGCCGCTCTTCAAGCCGATCCATGCGCGCGAACGCCGCCTTGCAGGCTTCGACCGGCGAGAGCTTGCGCGAGCGATAGAGCGCCAGCAGTTCCATCGCGGACAGATCGTGTATCGGCTTGTTCATGGCCCCTCCCCTGCTTCGCCCATTGTTTCCATCCCTGCCGTCGGCCGCAACCCAAACCAACCGGGCGGTTTCCTTCGCCGCGCCGATGCTCTAAGCAGGGGCCGGGCATCCCGCCCGAGAGAGTGCCCGTGCCCGTCATCGCCATGCTGCTGGCTACGCTGTTCTGGTCCTCGACCCTGATCGGCAACAAGATCCTGGTCGACCACCTGGCGATCAGCGAGGTGGTGCTGACGCGCTTTGGCCTGGCGGCGCTGCTGCTCTGGCTGCTGGTGGCCCTGAGCGGGGAGATGCCTCACCTGCGCCGGGCCGGGCCGCGACCGGTGCTGATGGGCCTGCTCGAGCCCGGCCTCACCAGCGTCCTGTTCATCTGGGGTCAGTCCTACACCTCCGCCGCGCATGCCACCGTCTTCTGGGCCCTGATGCCGGTCATGATGCCGGTCTTGGGCCGGGTGGTGCTGGGCGAGACGCTGCGGCCGGTGCTGATGGTCGCCGCGTTCATCGCGCTCGGCGGCACGCTGATCCTGCTGTTCGGCGGCACGAACGACGGCGGCTCGCTCAAGGGCGACCTGCTCTGCATGCTGGGCGTCCTGTGTGGCTGCGCCAACCAGCTCCTCGCCCGGCGCGTGGCACAGAGCCAGGGCAGGCCAATGCTGACCACGGCGCTGCAGCTCACCTCCGGCGCGCTGCTGGCGCTCGCCATCCTCCTGCTGATCGAGCGCCCCGAGGCGATCCGCGCCATCGACCAGCGCGGCGGGCTGCTGGCGCTCATGCTCTATCTCGGCTTCGTCGCCTCGGCGCTGCCGTTCTTCCTCTACAATTACGCGCTGCGCCACATCCCGGTCGGGCG
>JAHCJQ010000233.1 GCA_026126215.1 Alphaproteobacteria bacterium | reverse complement strand
TTCCGCCCCGGCGCCGGAGCGCCCGCCCATCAGCAGGATGACCGGCTTCTCGGCCGCGACGGCACGGGCGATACGGCGGAAGCGCGCCGGATCCTCGATGCCCTCGACATAGAGCAGCACCGCGCGGCAGTCCGGCCGGCCGCCGAGATAGGCCAGGTAATCGTCGATGCCGAGATGCATGGCGTTGCCGACCGAGACCACGGTGCCGAGTGGAATTGCCGCGGCATTGGCGGCGGCGATCGCCTCCTCGGCGAGGGCGCCGGACTGGGAGATCAGCGCGATGCCACCGCCGGGCGGGAAGTCGCGCAGGAAGGTGGCGCCCAGATGACCACCGGCCGCTAGCCCGCCTGGTCCCATATGGATGATGCCGGCGCAGTTCGGCCCGGCGATGGTCATGCCGGCCTGCGCGGCGATCTCGCGCACCTCGCGGTCCCGCCGTCGTCCGTCCTCGCCCGCCTCGACGAAGCCGCCCGGCAGCACCAGCACATGGCGATGGCCGCTGGCTGCCGCCTCGCGCAAGGCATCGGGGATCAGGTCCGGGCGGATGACGAGGATGCAGAGTTCGGCCGGCTCCGGCAGCGCGGCGAGGGAGGTGCGGACCTCGAGACCGAAGGCGTTGCCGCCGCGCGGATTGACCGGATGGATCGGTCCCCGGAAGCCGCCGATCCGCAGGTTCTGCAGCACCGCGCCGCCCGAGGACGTGGCGCGCTCCCCGGCGCCGACCACGGCGACGGAAGCCGGCGCGAAAAAGGGCCTGAGATCCGGCGGCGCGCTCACGCGGGCAGCTCCAGATCCACCAGCACCGGGGCGTGATCGGACGCCATCTCGAAGCCGCGCACGGCGCGCGCCACCTCCGCGCCGCGGATGGCGCGCTTCAGGCCCGGCGTGACCCAGATATGGTCGAGCCGACGGCCCTTGTCCGCCATGTCCCAGTCCGGCGAGCGGTAGCTCCACCAGCTATAGAGCTTCTCCGCCGGCGGGATCACCTCGCGCACCGCATCCACCCAATCGTGGGCTTCCATCATGCGGCCAAGCTTCTCGACCTCGACCGGCGTGTGGCTCACCACCTTGAGAAGCTGCTTGTGCGACCAGACATCGGTCTCGAGCGGCGCGATGTTGAGGTCGCCGAGCAGAATCCGCGGACGCGAATCGCGGCGCCTGGCGAACCAGTCGCGCATCTGGTCCACGAAGCGCAGCTTGTGATCGAATTTCGGATTGGCGTCCGGGTCGGGGATGTCGCCGCCGGCCGGGACATAGAAGTTGTGCAGCTCGACGCCGCCCGGCAGCTCGACCGAGAGATGCCGGCAGTCACCCTTGTCGCACCAGTCTTCGAAACCCGGACTGGCGAGCGGCAGGCGGGAGAAGATGGCGACGCCGTTGTAACTCTTCTGGCCGCGGACGGCGTGATGGGCAAAGCCCAGGCCGCGCACGGCATCGAGAGGGAAGTCCGGGTCCACGACCTTCGTTTCCTGCAGGCAGAGGATGTCGGGTTTCCATTCGCGCACGAACCGGCCGAGCGGCTCCAGG
>JAHCJQ010000232.1 GCA_026126215.1 Alphaproteobacteria bacterium | reverse complement strand
ATTCGGTGAAAAGATGCGTATGGCCGCCGGCAAGGTGGCGGGGCATCACCTCGGGAAAAACCGTTTCGATGAAAACGCTGCTGCTGAAAAGCGGCACCGAGATAAAGACATAGCGCACAGCCGCATTGTCGCGCAGCGCCGCCAGCACCGCACGCGGATCCCGGAGATGCTCCAGCACGCCGATCATGGAGGCGACATCCGCCTGCTCTCGCCCGGCAATAAGCGGCAATTCGGCGAGTCCATGCAGGTGGACGGCGTCCGGGCCAAGCATGGTGGCGGCATCCGCCACCTGGGCCCGCGATACCTCATGCCCATGCGAGGAGACAAGGCCAAGTTCCCGCAGCGCGGCGACGAAATAACCGGCACCGGCACCGAGGTCCATATAGGTGAGCGCCTCCGGCCGTTCGCCGAGCGAGGTCAGGGCCTCGCTGAGAAACTCGGCCTTCGGCCGGTAGATCCCGGTGACACGCTTCCGGTAGGCGGCGCGATCGGGCGCGGCATAGTTCGCCGCATAGCTCCGGCCCCCGTCGTCGGTATAGACCGCCGCGCAGAAAGCCTCTGTATCCTCATGCTGACCATTCAGATGCCCGCAGCGCCCGCAAAAGACATAACCCACCCCGTGCTTGCGGAAGTCCGGCTCGCGGGCCAGTTCGGAATGACAGATCTTGCAGCGCTTCCGGCGGGGCTGCGCCGCATAAAGGCGTCCGATGGCGAGAAGCTGCTCGCGCAATGCGTCGTTGTTTTCGAGAAAAGAGGATTTGAGCGAGAGGATCGAATCGCTGCTCTTGCCGTATCTTATCACGATCGCACCCCGCTCAGCCTCGCAGGCATTCCAGTATGAAGCGCTCGACCCGCAGCGACGCTGGCTCGTCCGAGCGCACGATCGACTGCCGCGAAAAACGTCGGAAACGAACCTCCTGGCTCGCCTTTGGCGCCAGCGCTCCGGCAATGGCCTGGTCGAGAAGATCCGCCAATGCCGCGGGCGATTCGGGGAAATAGGCGACTTCCTGGTCGTCGGGCTCACCATGGTGCAAAAGGCTCATCTCCTGCTCGCGGCGCGCATCACCCCAGCACGGCACCACCACCGCCGTGTCGCCCATGAGCGATTCCAGCATGGCCAGGGTGTTGAAGCCGATCACGATCCGCGAGCGGCGCACCAGATGCGGCAGGGGCTCGTCCGCGACGATACGGATGCCAAGTGCCGGGTCACGGAGCCGCGGATTGAGCGATTCCAGTGCCGGCTGGTCGGCCGGCTTCTTGACCTTGACCACGAAATCGAGCGCCCCGCCCGACATGGCGGCGCGATGCGCCGCTGCCTTGTCGACAAAGAGTTCCAGCACCTGGCGGAAATTCTCCGGCGCGTGATAGTTCCGGTCGGCGTAGGACATGAGCGTGATCGCCACCCGTGCAGCCGGCGGGGCGGAGCGTTCGTCCAGCCATTGATCGTATCGCGGATATCCCGTCGCCTCGATGCGGATGCCGCGCATCGCCTCCGTCGTGCCGAGACAGCGGACGCAGTTCTCCGATGCGACCGCCACGCCCTTGCCG
>JAHCJQ010000231.1 GCA_026126215.1 Alphaproteobacteria bacterium | reverse complement strand
TCGGTCTTTCCCGAGGTGAACATCCTGGTCTGGATCATCGCTTCGGGCTTCGTGGCGGCGGCCATCGGCATCCTGTTCGGCCTGCCCTCGCTCCGCATCAAGGGATTCTACCTGGCCATCGCGACCCTGGCGGCGCAGTTCTTCCTGCAATGGTGCTTCGTGCGCATCCCCTGGCTGGTCAATTACAATGTCTCGAACGCCATCGAAGTGCCGCAGCGCCAGCTCGGCGGGCTCATCCTGACCGGGCCGAACTCGACGCCGCTCACCCGCTACATGGTCGTGCTGGTCATCGTCGTGGTCATGACGTGGCTTGCCTCCAATATCGTCCATGGCCGCATCGGCCGGATGTGGATGGCGGTGCGCGACCAGGACATTGCCGCGGAACTGATGGGCATTCGCCTGCTGCCGACCAAGCTTCTGGCCTTCGCAGTCTCTTCCTTCTACTGCGGCGTCGCGGGGGCCATGCTGGTCTTCCTCTGGTATGGCGGCGCGGAAGCGGACACCTTCAACATAAACCAGAGCTTCTTCGTCCTGTTCATGATCATCATCGGCGGGCTGGGCAGCCTGCTCGGCTCCTATCTGGGGGCCGCGCTGATCTTCGGCCTGCCGATCCTGCTGCGCTACGTGCCGGCGGAGCTTGGACTTCCGCTGCATTCGGCGACGGTGGAGCATCTGAGCTTCCTCGTGGTCGGCGTGCTGATCATCTTCTTCCTGATCGTCGAGCCGCATGGCCTGGCCCGGCTCTGGCAGATCGCCAAACAGAAACTCAGGGTGTGGCCTTTTCCTTACTGAGGGGGCACACTGGAGGGCAGTCCCTTCCCCGGCCGGGGCCGGGGCAAGCGAAGAACCCCGGGGGCAACCGGGCAGATGGGAAATCCAAGGAGGAACCGATGCGTCTGAAAGGTCTGTTGATTGGTGCGATGCTCGGCGCAATAGCCGGCACGCCCGCGCTGGCGCCGGCGGCGCTGGCTCAGGATGGCATCTACGTGCCACTCTTCTCCTACCGGACCGGGCCCTTCGCTGGTTCGGGCATCCCGATCGCCAATGGCATGTCCGACTATCTCAACATGCTGAACGCGCGCGACGGCGGTATCGGCGGCGTCAAGCTGATCGTCGAGGAATGCGAGACCGGCTACGACACCAAGAAGGGCGTCGAGTGCTACGAATCGACCAAGAGCAAGAAGCCCGTCGTCACCAACCCCTACTCGACCGGCATCACGCTCCAGCTCATCCCCAAGGCAGCGGTCGACAAGATCCCGGTCCTTTCCATGGCCTACGGCCTCTCGGCCTCGGCCGATGGCGAGCGCTTCCCGTGGGTCTTCAATCCGCCCGCCACCTACTGGGACGGGCTGTCGATGATCATGAAATACATTGCCGGCAAGGAGGGTGGCTTCGACAAGCTCAAGGGCAAGACGATCGGCTACATCTTCTTCGATGGCGGTTATGGCCGCGAGCCGATTCCCCTGCTCGAGCAGTTCGCCAAGACTTATGGCTTCGACACCAAGCTCTATCCGGTGCCGGCGGCCGAAATGCAGAACCAGTCGGCGCAATGGCTGAGCGTGCGCCGCGACCGCCCGAACTACATGATCATGTGGGGCTGGGGCGCCATGAACCCGACCGC
>JAHCJQ010000230.1 GCA_026126215.1 Alphaproteobacteria bacterium | reverse complement strand
TGGTTCGGACGAGGTGCGGCGCGAGTTCCTGGCGCCGTCGATCAGCGGCGAGTATGTGGCCTGTCTTGGCGTGTCGGAGGTCGGCGCCGGATCGGATGTCGCCTCGATCCGGACGGTGGCGCGGCGGGACGGCGATGATTACGTGATCAGCGGCGGCAAGATGTGGACGACGAACGGGACGCAGGCGGACTGGATGTGTCTGCTGGCGAATACGGGCGACGGTCCGGTGCACAAGAACAAGACGCTGATCTGCGTGCCGATGAGAACGAAGGGCGTCGAGGTGGCGCGCAAGCTGGACAAGCTTGGCATGCGCTCGTCTGACACGGCGCAGATTTTCTTCGACGACGTGCGGGTGCCGCAGCGTTTCCGCATCGGCGCCGAGGGCATGGGTTTCATGTACCAGATGGTACAGTTCCAGGAGGAGCGGCTGTGGGGTGCCGTGTCCGGCCTGATCGGAATGGAGAAGATCATCCAGGCCACCATCGAGTATACGCGAGGCCGCAAGGCCTTCGGCCGCTCCATCCTCGACAACCAGGTGGTGCATTTCCGGCTGGCCGAGTTGCAGACCGAGATCGAGGCCCTGCGCGCCCTCACCTACCGCACGGCGGAGATGCATCTGGCGGGCGAGGATGTGACGCGGCTCGCCTCCATGGCCAAACTCAAGGCCGGCAGGCTTTCGCGGCAGGTGAGCGATGCCTGCCTGCAATATTGGGGCGGCATGGGCTACATGAGCGAGAACCGGATCAGCCGCTCCTTTCGCGACGGTCGCCTGACCTCCATCGGAGGCGGCGCCGATGAAATCATGCTCTCGATCATCGCCCGCCATATGGGCATGGCCCCCGCGAACTGAGGAGACCAGGATGTCCGCAAGCCTGCCCGCGACCGAAGCCATTGCCCTGGAGCGGCGCGGAGCGGTCCTCACCGTCACGCTCAATCGCCCGGAAGCGCGCAATGCCATGAACAGCCAGATGGTGCGCGAGCTCAATCTGGTCTTCGATGCGATCCGCGACGATCGGGCGATCCGCGTCGTGATCCTGCGCGGCTCGGGCGGTATCTTCTGCGCCGGCGGAGACATCAAGGACATGGCGCGCGCCGGCGAAGCCCCGCCGGGCGAGGATGCGATGCGGGCGCGCAACCGGTCCTTCGGCGCGCTCTGCCGCAAAGTCGATGCCGCGCCGCAGGCGGTGGTCGCCGTGGTCGAAGGCGCCGCCATGGGCGGGGGCTTTGGTCTGGTCTGCGTGTCCGATATCGCCATCGCCTACGAGAATGCGCGCTTTGCCATGCCGGAGGTGACGCTTGGCGTCGTCCCGGCACAGATCGCGCCCTTCGTCGTGGCGCGTATCGGGATGACCGAAGCGCGCCGCCATGCCCTCACGGGCGAACGGATCGATGGTCCGAGGGCGAAGGAACTCGGGCTGGTCCATTACCTTGCCCGCGGCCAGGAGGATGCGGAAGCGATCCTGCGGAAGGTGCTGGGCCAGCTCATGAACGCGGCGCCCGGTTCGATCGCCGCGACCAAGTCGCTGCTCTCGGCCATTGCCGAGACCCCGGCCGAGATGCTGCTGGATCGCGCCGCCGACCTCTTCATCTCGGCCGTGCGCGGGCCGGAAGGGCGCGAGGGCACGCGCGCCTTCGTCGAGAAGCGCAG
>JAHCJQ010000023.1 GCA_026126215.1 Alphaproteobacteria bacterium | reverse complement strand
TGAGCGACCGGGTGTTTGAGGGGATCATGGCGTTGCATGGATCGAACGGCAGGCGAAGAAGGCGGCAGCGGGGCTTCACGCTCATCGAGCTGCTGGTCGTGCTCACCATCCTGGCGCTGATCGGCGGCGTGGTCGGGACCCAGGTGCTGCGCTATGTAGGCACCGCCAAGTCGGAGACGGCGCGACTGCAGATGAACCAGATCTCCTCGGCGCTCGATCTCTTCCGCCTCGATGTCGGCCGCTACCCGAGCCAGGCCGAGGGGCTGCGGGCGCTGGTCGAGCGGCCGGCCGGACTGGCGCGCTGGAACGGCCCCTATCTCAAGGGCGGTCAGCTTCCCGCCGACCCATGGGAGCGCGCCTATGTCTATCGCATGCCAGGCAGCCAGGGTCCCGATTTCGACCTGATATCGCTCGGCGCGGACGGCCAGGTCGGCGGCAGCGGCGAGGCGGCCGACATCGTCCTGAACTGACGCCATGCGACAAGCCGGCTTCACCCTGCTGGAGATGCTGGTGGCGCTGGGCCTCTTCGCGCTCGGCGCCGCTGTCATACTGCCCAACCTGGCGCGCGGCCTCGGGCCGGCCGATCTCGGGTCGGCAAGCGAACAGGTGGCGGCGGAGATGCGCCGGGCGCGCAACCTCGCCCTCGAAACCCGCGCCGAGACGCGCTTTCCCGCCCGTCCGCTCGACCTGCCGGCCGGAATCGTCATGCTGGTCGAGCCGACGGAGGGCATCCGTTTTTTCCCTGACGGTTCCTCTTCCGGCGGGCGCGCCGCCCTCGCCCGCGGCCAGGCAACGCGCCTTGTCGAAGTCGACTGGCTGACCGGACGCGTGCGCGCCGTGGGCGCGCCATGAAAAGGGACGCGCGGGGTTTCAGCCTGCTGGAAGTGCTGGTCGCCTTCCTGATCGTCGCCCTGGTGCTCGGCGCGGCGCTGCCGCTGATCGGGCAGGGGCTGCAGGGCACACATGCGGCTGAGCGGCGGACGATGGCGTTGCTGCACGCCGAATCCCGGCTTGCAGAACTGGCGGCGCTGGGCGATCCGCGCGGTGAGGCGCGCGCGGGCGAACTGCCCGGCGGCTATGCATGGCGGAGCCAGTCGCAGCCGATCGAGAGCGGCGCCGGACAACGCCTCTTGCTGCTTCGGGTCAGTGTCACCTGGCGTGGCGCGCGGGCAGGCGAGGATGTCGCGCTCTCGACCCTGCTGGTGGTGCCGGAGGTGCTGCCGTGATCCGGCGGCGGTCGCGCGGCTTCACCCTGCTCGAGGCACTGGTCGCCATCGCGCTGCTTGCGCTGCTCGCCGGGCTGTTGACCGGTGCGCTCCGCTTCGGACTGGTCAGCACGAGGCAGGTCGAGGCCCGCATAGCGGGGCTCGAGGACCTGCGCGCGGCGCAGCACTTCCTGCGCCGGCAGATCGAGGCCGCAGTGCCGCTCATCGTCAACGACGAGACCCGTGGCGAGGTCGCCTTCCGTGGCGGCCCCGGCCGGCTCGATCTGGTGGCCGAGATGTATGGACGCGACGGCATGCCGGGCCTCTGGTACCTGCGCATCGCCGTGCAGGAGAGTGAGACCGGCAGCCGGCTGATCGTGCTGCGCCAGCCGATCACGCGCGAGCGCGAGCCATTCCGGTTCCTGCCCGATGCCGACGCGGCGCCGCTCGCGCTCGTGCATGCACCGCTCGCGATCTCCTATCACGATGGCAGGCGCTGGCTCGAGAGTTGGCCGCGCTCGGACACGCTGCCCCGGCTGGTCCGCATCCGCGCCGGCGACGGCGACCGGGCGGACTGGCCGGATCTCCTGGCCGTGCCGCGCCTTGGCGTGGTGCAGCAATGAGCGGCCCGGGCCGCACCGAGCGAGGTGTGGCGCTGATCGCGGCGCTATGGGTATTGGCGCTGCTTTCGGCGTTGCTGGTCGGCTTCGCCAGCACCACCCGGACCGAGACCGTGCTGGCGCGCAATCTTTTGGACCTCGCTCATGCGCGGCATCTCGCGGACGGAGCGATCCAGATGACGGCGCTGCGCCTGATCGGGACTGGACCGGCAAGCCGGCTGCGCGTGGACGGTGCACCCTTCGAGACGAACGTGGATGGGTTTCCGGTTCGCGTCCAGGTCTTCGACGAAGGCGGCCGGATCGACCTCAATGCCGCGCCGGAGGAGTTGCTTGTCGCACTTTTCATTGCCGTCGGCGCGCCCGCAAGCGAGGCGCGGGCGCTGGCGCGCAACATCGCCGACTGGCGCGAGGAGGCGGAGGATGGCGGCCGGCTGGCCCGGCTCTATGCCGCGGCCGGCCATCCCGGCGCGCCGCGCGCGCGGCCTTTCGCGCATGTCGGCGAACTCGCCCATATACTGGGCATGCGCGCGGAATGGCTGGAGCGGGCGCGACCGCTGGTCACCGTGCTGAACGGGCAGGACGGCGTCGATCCGGCGAGCGCGCCGGTCGAAGTGCTGGCGGCCCTGCCCGGGCTCGACCCGCGCACCGTCCGGTCGATCGTCGAGCGGCGCCCGCCGGCCTTTCACCGGCAGCAACTGGGCGATCCCGATCTCGGGCCGGCGGAAATCCATGCGAGACCCTCGCGCGGGGTCGGCTTTCTGGTGCGTGCCGAACTGGCGCTGGCGCCGGGCCGTATCTTCCGTCGCGAGGCGCAGGTGGTGCTTCTCGGCTCGGGGCGCGAGCCTTTCCGCATCGTCGATCTGCGGTGAGAGTTGAATGCCACCCGCGTTGCCTCGCCCTCGGCGCGGGTGATAGAGTTTGGGCCATGGGCAGGGGGCAGGTCTCGCATGAATTCTAGCGCCGGATCGCCGGACCGGGCGGCGCCGTTCGCGCGCTTCCTGCGCTGGTGGGGGCGCGAGCTTCGCGGGCTTCTTCCCGGCCCGCTCGCGCGCCTGCTCGGGCTTGATCCGGCCTTCCTTCTGGTCGAGCCCGACGGCGAGGCCCTGGCGCTGAGCCTGCAGGACGGCGCGCGGCGCCAGCAGGCCGGCCGACTGGCGCCGGGCCAGCCGGCATCGGCGGCGCTGGCCGATCGCGTCGTGGTGCTACGGCTGCCGGCAAACGATGGCCTCGGCAAGACGCTGGCCCTCCCGCTCGCTGCCGAGGAGAACCTGCGCGAGGTGCTCGAGTTCGAGATGGAGCGGCAGACGCCGTTTCCGGCCGACCAGGTTTATTTCGACTGGCGGGTGCTCGAGCGCCGGCCGGCGGAGCGCCGGCTGGTCCTGCGGCTGCTCGTGGCGCCGCGCGCCCGGGTGGAGCAGGCGCTTGCCCAGCTTGCCGCATCAAGCCTCGCGCCGCAGGCGGTCGATCTGGGCGGCGAGGCGGCGGCGCCGCTCGATTTCAACCTGCTGCCGGCATTGGTGCGTGCGCCGATGCCGCGCCGGCGCGGCATGCGGCCGCTGGCTTTCGCCGTGGCCGTCCTGGCACTGGCCGCGCTGCTCTCGCCCCTCGTCCATGGTTGGCATGCCAACCGTCGCGCCGATGGGGAGATCGCCCTGTTGCGCGAGCAGGCCGAGCCGGCCGCGCGGCTCAGGGCAGAACTGGACCGTGAGCAGGGCGGCCTGGCGGCGATCGCCGGACAGCGGCATGGCTTGCGCGCAGTGGTGCTGCTGGAGGAGTTGACCCGGCTGTTCCCGGATGAAGCCTGGGTGCAGGAACTGGCTCTGCATGGCGGCGAACTCGAGATCGCCGGCATGGCGGAATCGGCGGCGGCGCTGGTGCAGCGCATCGAATCCTCGCCGCTCTTCCGCGGCGTCGATTTCCGCACGGCGGTAACGCGCGACCCGACCAGCGGGCAGGAGCGCTTCAATTTCGAGATCGCCCTCGCCGGGCGGGCGGGCGGATCGTGACGCCGCGCGCTGCGCGCCTGTCGGCGCTGCTGCTGCTGCTGGCGGCCCTCTCTGCCGGCTGGCTCCTGCTCGTCCGGCCTGTGCTCGAGCGCGCGGCAGCGGAGCGCGAGATGCTGGAGACCAAGCAGGCCACGATCCAGCGCCTGCGCGCGCTGATCGCCGCCGAGGCGGATCTTGCGGCGCGCCTCGAGGAACGGCGCTCCGGCGCAGGGACCGGCGCCCTGTTCCTGCCCGGACAGAGCGAAGCCGGGGCCATCGCCTACCTGCAAGAGCGCGCCAAGCGTTTGATCGAGGAGAGTGGCGCGACCCTGATCAGCATGGAGGCGATGCCCGCGCCGCAACCCGGAGAGCTGCGCCGGGTCGGCCTGCGCGTTGAACTCGGCGCAGGCATAGTGGCGCTCCAGCGCATCCTGCATGGTCTGGAAGCCGGTGAGCCGACCATTCTGGTCGAGGGTTTCTCGGTGCGCGCGCGCGGTCGCGAGTTCCGGGTCGGCCGCGACCCGCTGGACGTGACCCTGGAGATCGCCGGATTCCTTGCCGGTGGAGGGGCCAGTTGAGAGCGCTGCTCGCCTTTCTCGCGCTGCTCTTCGCAGGTATCGCCGCCTGGCCGTGGCTGGCGCCGCTCGCAGCTTCCGATGCCGCACCCGCAGAGCGCCAACCGGTCGCCTCAGCGCATGAAGAAGGGATTCTGCCGCCGCTCGAGAGCCTGCGCGAGACATTGGCGCGGCCGCTCTTCACGCCGAGCCGCCGGCCGCTGCCGGAGAGCGCCGGCGCGGGCGGCCTCGCACCGGTCAGCGTCGCTCTCGCACCCGCCACCTCGGCGGAACGCAGCTTCGCCGCCTACCGGCTGCAAGGGGTGGTCATGACCCGGGACCAACGCAAGATCCTGCTTGGGCCCGCCGGCGGTGGCCGGCCGCTCGTCCTCCAGGAAGGCGACGAGCATGATGGCTGGACGGTGGAGAAGATTGAGCAGGAACAAATCACGCTGCGCGCCGGCGAACGCCGCGAGGTGTTGCCGCTGCGCCGCATATCGCGATGATCGCCGGCCGCGATCGACGGGCCGGTGGCAGCTCATGCTATAAGGGCGGAGCGGGAAAGGGGTGCGGGGCGGAATGGCTGTAACCGGTTACCATTGGCGCGGTCTTGCGGTTGCGAGCCTCGGCGCGATTCTTCTCGCAGGCTGTGCCGCCGAACAGGTGCAGCCTGCGGCGAACCTGCCGCAGATCCCTCCCGTACCCGCGCCGGCCGCGCCGCCGCCCGTCGCGATGCCGCAGGCCGGCCCGCCGCAGGAGCAGGCCGCCGGACGGCCGGCCAACCTGGTCCAGGGAAGCCCGAAGATCGCGGAAATCTATCCGGGTCATCCGGAAATTTCCGCCGCCGCGCCGCCGCAACAACCCCAGGGCCGGCCCGGCGGCGATATCCAGCTCAGCTTCGAGGATGCGGATTTGCGCGGCGTCGCGCAGGTGATCATCCGCGACATTCTGGGCGAGAGCCTGGTGATCGATCCGGGCGTGCAGGGGCGCGTCACGCTGCGCTCGACCGGCGGGCTCACGCGCGCGCAGGCGCTGCAAACGCTGGAGACCCTGTTGCAGGCCAATGGCGCGGTCCTGCTGCGCCAGCCAGGCGGCTGGCGCGTTGCCGCGGCCGGCAGCCAGCCGACACCCGCCTCGGGCCCGCAACTGCGCCTTCCCGGCCTCAGCGATCCAGGTTTCAGCTTGCAGATCCATCCCTTGCGCTTCATCGGCGCGGAGGAGATGGCGAAGATCCTGAAACCGCTTCTGCCCGAGGGTCGCGCCATCATCGCCAACGAGGCGCATGGCATGCTGCTGGTTGCCGCCGCGAGCCCGGAGCAGCGCCTCGTCGGCGACACGGTGCGCGTGTTCGACGTCGATGTCATGGCCGGCCAGTCGGTGCTGCTGGAAAGCCTGCAGAACGCCGATGTCGGCGCCATGGTGTTCGAACTGGAGAACATCTTCGGCAGCAAGAACGGCCCGCTGGCCGGCGCAGTGCGCTTCGTGCCGATCGAGCGCATGAATGCCGTTCTCGTGATCGCGCGCCAGCCGCGCTATCTGGACGAGGCGCGCAACTGGATCGCCCGGCTCGACCGGACCCGCAACGCCGCCGAGCGGCGCCTTCACGTCTATTACGTCCAGAACGGCAAGGCGGCGAGCATCGCGAAGACCCTGAGGGGCATTTTCGGCGGCAGTGGCGGCGAACCGGTGGAGCGGACCTCGGCCATCCAGTCGCAATCAGTGACGCTCCGTTCGATGCCGGCGGGCGAGGCAAGCGCGCGCATTCTGGCGGGCGAGCGGCCGGCGAGCGCGAACGCGCCCCTGCTGCCATCCGCCGCCGCCGCGGCGGGCGCGAGCGAGGGCGGTGCGGCCAGCGAGGGCGGCCCGCGCATCATCGCCGACGATTCCACCAATGCGATCCTGGTTCTTGCGACGCCCAAGGACTATGCGAGCATCGAGGAAGTGCTGGCGAAACTCGACATCATGCCGCTGCAGGTACAGATCGAAACCTCGATCGTCGAGGTGACGTTGAACGACCAGCTCCGCTATGGCGTGCAGTATTTCATCGGTAACTCGAGCAGCATCCCGGCGGAACTTGCCGCCGCGATCATTCCGGGCGCCGGCTTTTCCTACCTGTTCGGCGCCAGCGTCGATCCGCGCGTCGTCATCTCCGCACTCTCCACCCTGACCGAGGTCAACGTCGTGTCCTCGCCGCAGGTCATGGTGCTCGACAACCAGAGCGCCCGCCTGCAGGTGGGCGACGAGGTGCCGATCCTGACCCGTTTCGTGGACATCACCGCCTCGGCCGCCGACCCGCGCACGGTCAATTCCGTCGAGTATCGCCAGACCGGCGTTACGCTCGAGGTGGTGCCACGGGTCAATGTGAGCGGCCTCGTCACGCTGGAGATCGGCCAGGAAGTGAGCGACGTCAGCGCCCCCGACATCGGCGCGGCGATCCAGTCGCCGACCATCCGCCAGCGGCGCATCCTCTCCTCGGTCGCCGTATCGAGCGGCGAGACCGTGGTCTTGGGCGGCCTGATTCGCGAGAGCAACAACGTTTCCAATTCGGGCGTGCCGTTCCTGCACCAGATCCCGATCCTCGGCACCCTGTTTGGCGTCAAGTCGGGCGACATCAGCCGGACGGAGCTGCTGGTCTTCATCACGCCGCGCGTCATCCGCAACCAGCGCGAGGCGCGCGATGCGACGCAGGAAATCCGGCAGAAGTTCCAGGCCGTGTTAGCGCTTCAGGAAAAGGGCGGCGCGCTGATCCGCACGCCGATCCAGCCCGGCATTCCCTGAAGGCGCTTCAGTTCGCCTCGAAAGTGGCGCGCAGGCTGTAGGGACCGGTCCCCTTGCAGCAATGCTGCACTCGCACGAAGTAGCTGCCCGGCGGCAGCAGCGCCGAGAGGCGCGCCTGGTACCAGCGCCCGCCATCGTCGTCGCTTGCCTGGACCTTGCCGTTCTCGTCCTCGAGCTTGAGCAGGATGTCGGTCGGTCCACCGCTGGCAAGTGTCAGCCTGCCGCCCGTGGCGAGATCAATGCGGTAGAGGTCCTGATCTGCCCGCGCCTCGACCATGCCGCGCACGGTCTCGCCCGGCGTCAGGGTTGCGGCTTCGGCCGGAGTTGCGCCGACCGCGTCGGCAAGCGGGGTCATCGGCTGCGGTGTCCCGGTGACGAAGATGCCGAAGCTGTCGGCCTGGCGATAGCTCCGCCCCTCGTCGTAGCCATGCAGCGTCTGCACGCCTGTCCCGATCGAGGGATCGGTGCGGATGGTGGCGAGCAGGGTGTCCTTGCCCTGCCGCGCGACGTCATAGACGACGATACCCGGCGGGCCGACGATCTGCGGCTCGCCCGTGGCTTCGAACTTCTTGCTCGTGAGCTTCACCTTCGTCTCGCCGCCGAGCGCGACGAACGCCTTGCTCGATTGCACCGCCTTGGTCGCGATATTGACCGCGTGCTGCAGGCTCGCCTGCGACGTCCGGTTGCGGTTCACGGCGTCGACCGCTTCCTCGGGCGCGTCCTTCGCATCGGCCAGCAGCATGCGGAAGAGATGCGACTGGGCCCGCGCCGCGACCGTGAACCAGGCCCCGCCAAGCCCCTCGGCGCCAACGTAGTAGCGGTTGCCCTCGCGCCGGAAACTGAGGACCCGGCTGCCCGGATCGGCGCCGAACTGGCGCAGCATGTCGATGACGGCCGTGTTCGCCCGCGCCCAGGCGAGGTCGGTATCGTTGGTGCCATCCTCCTGGCTGAAGCTGCCGGTCGAGGGATCGTAGAAGAGCGCCTTGCCTGTCGCCTTGGCGAGATCGCGCCGGGTCGCTTCTTTCAGCGCCAGCGCGGCGGCGGCAAGGGAGTCCTTCATGCTCCCGGCGAACACGTCGCGCGCCGTGGTATCGGTGGCTACGATGCCGCCCGCCAGTCCCGGGCCACCGAGCAGGGCCAGCAGCGCGATGGCGCCGAGCGCCGACTTGACTGCCCGTGTCGTATCCATGTCGCAATCCCCCATCAACGCATGCAAGAGGCGGGCACCCAGACGTTGGCGCCGCGCGAGAACCAGGTTAGGAACCGGCCGCCGGTGCATTCGCTTGCGGCGAAGCCGATGGTGAAGAAAGCATTCGTCTTCACTTCCGCCACCTCGACCATGACTTCCGCGCCGTCCTGCTCGCGCACCACGCCGCACCAGCGGCCATCGTTCGGATAGAGGCCGCGCGCCGAGCAGACGCGCCGTCCCGCCATCGAGGCCTGGCGCACGACCGGGGCGGGCGGCGGCTGGAACGCGGCAGGCACGGCACTGGAGACCGGCGGTGGCGGTGGCGGCATATAGGCGCCAAGCAGCGCCATGCGCTCGTAGGCGAGGTGGCCGGCGGAGGTCCCGGGGCTGGCCATGGCGATGGATTGATAGACCTGGGCCGCCTGTTGGTACTGGCCGGCCCGCTCAAGGGCAAAGGCATGCACGAAATGACTGTCGGTGTCCACCATCGGGGCGGGCGGGGCGCTGGCCGGCGTGGCATAGGCCATCGGCCGGTAGCCGACCGCGGGCGACGGCGGGGCCATGGGCGCGGGCGGCACCGGCTGCGACTGGGGCATGACGCCGAGGCGCTGCGCGTTTGCCATCGGCGACCAGGGCGGCGGCTGCATCGGCCCGGCGTAATGCGGCGCCGCCGGTAACGGCACGGGCTGAACCGCCGGCGTCTGCGGCACCGGTAGCGGCGGCATTGGCGCATAGGCCTGCGGAGGATAACTCGGCGAGTAGGCGGGGGGATAAGCTGGCGGCTGTGGCGTCGGCGCATATTGCGGCGGCGGCTGCGGCGGCGCTGCCGGCTCCGCGCCGGGTCCCCCGCCGACGCGCACGCCAACGCCGGCACGGCGCTGCTCGAGCAGGGCGCGGACCTCGCGCCGGCTCAGTTCGCGTTCGGAGACGAGGCGGTCCATCTGGTAGACCGCGCGCACGTAGCTGTTGTCGGCGCGCACGATGATGAACTCGCCGTTGCGCCGCCCGTCGGTATAGTTGCCGAAGATGGTCGAGCCGTCGGCGAAGGTGATGGTCGCGTCGCCATGCAGTTCGCCGCGCCGGAATGTCCCCTCGTCGCGTTCATGCACGCGGCCATTGCGGAACCAGGTGAGCACGCCCGGCCCTTCCAGCAGCCCGTCGCGGCAGGCGCCGTTCCAGCGGATGGTCTCGCCATCGACGGGGAAGGGATTGGACGTGGCGCATTGGGTCTCCGGATCGACGATCCGGCTGATCTTGGCGGCCGTCTGCGCCGGCGCAGCCGAGCCAAGTCCGCCGGCCAGCAAAAAAGCGACCGTCGCCAAGCCCCTGCGCACCTTGCCCCCGACCATGGGGCGATGCTGTTGAGTAACGCCCGCAAAGTCAAGGATTGTAAAGGCTTATGCGGGTCTCTAACGTCCCTCCGGCAAGCGGTCGCCGATCAGCGAAGAGCAGGAAGATTAACGACTTTCCCGCCATCAGGGGCGCCTTGCGCCCGACCTTCCGCGCCCTCGCCAGGGCCTGGTCCTGCGCGTTTTTTCTGCTCGCTGCGGCCTGCGCGCCACGGCAGATTCCGCCGGGGATGGAATCCGGCACGCCGCTCCTGCTGGAGCGGACCTTCGTCACGAGCGATGGCTACGATCTGCCGCTGCGCGTCTGGCCGGCCGCCGGCCGCGAGCGAGCGGTGGTGCTGGCACTGCACGGCTTCAACGATTACTCGAACGGCATCGACTGGCCGGCCGACTATTGGGCGCGCTACGGCATCACCACCTATGCCTACGACCAGCGCGGTTTCGGTGCCGGCCCGCGCGCCGGCCTGTGGGGTGGTGAGGGGGCGCTGGCACGGGATGCGCGCGACATGGCGCGGCTGCTCCGGCGACGTCACCCGGACCGGCCGCTTTTCCTCTTCGGCGAAAGCATGGGCGGGGCCATCGCCATCGCGGCTCTGGCTGATGGCAGGGCACCGGAGGTCGACGGGCTGATCCTCGTCGCGCCGGCAGTCTGGGCGCGGTCGACCATGAACCCGCTCTACCGCCTCACGCTCTGGCTTGCCGCCCATACCTTTCCGGGGCAGACCCTGACCGGACGTGGCCTCGGCATCAGGCCATCGGACAATATCGAGATGCTGCGCGCCTTCTCGCGCGATCCGCTGGTGATCAAGGAAACGCGGATCGATGCCATCTGGGGACTGGTCAACATGATGGATCTCGGTCTGGAGCGGGCTGCCGCGCTCCACGGGGTGCCCACACTCATCCTCTATGGCGACCGCGACGAACTGATCCCGAAAACGCCGATCGAGCGCATGCTGGCGCGAATGCCGAATGCGCCGCGCGTCGGCCGCTACCCGAGCGGCTTCCACATGCTCACGCGCGATCTGCAGGCGCCGCTGGTCTGGCAGGATGCGCTGGACTGGATGCTCAATCCCGACCGGCCGCTGCCGTCCGGCTTCGAGACCTGGCGGCGACCGCTCTATCAGATGCCCGCGCGCTGAGCGGCGGCCAGGCATGCTCCTGGCCCCGGGAGTCGCGCAGTTGCCAGGTCCCGTCTGCCACCTGCCGGTGATAGGCCGGACCGACCGGCACCTTGCCATGCCCGCCGGGCAGGTCGAGCACGTAGGCAGGCTGGCAGAGCCCGGAGACCCGGCCCTGAATCCGGCGCATCAGCGCCTGGCCTTCGGCGAGGTCGAGACGGAAGCGGGCGGTGCCGGGGGCAGAATCGGGATGATGCAGGTAGTAGGGCTTGATGCGTGCCCGCACCATGGCGCGGAAGAGATCTTCCAGCACGGCCGGGTCGGCATTGACGCCGTTCAGAAGCACCGTCTGCCCCAGCAGCGGAATGCCGGCGCGGGTCAGCCTGCGGCAGGCATCGAGCGTGGGCGGGGAGAGTTCGCGCGCGTGGTTGATATGGACCGCCAGCCAGACCGCCGGCTGTTCCAGGGCCAGGGCCTCGGTCAGTGCCTCGTCGATCCGCGCCGGATCGGCCACGGGCACGCGGCTGTGCAGTCGGATGACGCCGAGATGCGGGATTTCCGCGAGGCGGCGCAGGATGACGCGGAGGCGCCGGGGCGCGAGCATCAGCGGATCGCCCCCGGTCAGGATGACCTCGAAGATCTCCGGCCGCTCGGCGATATAGGCAACGGCCGCGTCCAGTTCGGCATCGTCTAGTGCCTCGCCGCCCGGCCCGACCTGTTCGCGGCGGAAACAGTAGCGGCAATAGACCGGACAGGCATGGAGCGGCTTGAGCAGCACCCGGTCCGGATAGCGGTGCACGATGCCCTTGACCGGCGCATGGGCGAAATCGCCGATCGGGTCCGCCAGCTCGTCCGCCGTGGTCGCGAGTTCCGCCGGGTCGGGGACGAACTGGCGCCCGACCGGGTCCGCCGGGTCGTCGCGGTCGATAAGACCGGCGATGGTCGGCGTGATGGCCACTGCGTAGCGTCCGGCGACCTTCTCCAGGTCCGGCAGCAGCTCGGGCGCGACGAGGCGCGCCGCCGCCAGTTCGGCGGGCTTTCTCAGGGTCTTGGGCATGGTGATCTGTTATTGTCCGGCGATTTCGCTGGGAAGATCGCAGGATAGCAGAGCCGGAGGGGGAACGCATGGATTGCCGGATGGATGGCCGCACCGCCCTGATCACGGGTGCCAGCACGGGACTGGGCCTCGCCATGGCCCTTGAATTCGCGGCCGCCGGCGCGCGGGTGATCATGCTGGCGCGGCGCGCCGACCGGCTGGAGCAGGCCCGCGCCCAGGTCGCGGCGGCCGGCGGGCAGGCGGAAGCTTTTCCCTGCGACGTCGCCAGCGCGGCGGATATCGCGCGGACCTGGCAGCAGATTTCCGCCCGGCAGGACGCCAGGGTCGATATCCTCGTGAACAATGCCGGCAAGGCGACTGCCCGTCCCTTCGAGCAGGTGAGCGACGAGGAATGGCAGTCCGATCTCGATCTCAAGCTGTTCGCCGCGATCCGGCTGGCCCGGCTGGCGCTGCCCGGCATGAAGGCGCGCCGCTTCGGGCGCATCGTCAACGTGCTCAACATCCACGCCAAGGCGCCCGGGCCCAATACCGCGCCGACCTCGGTGGCGCGCGCGGCTGGCCTCGCGCTGACGAAGGTGCTGGCCCAGGAAGGCGCGTCGCACAATGTGCTGGTAAATGCGCTGCTCGTTGGCTTCATCGAAAGCGACCAGTGGGCGCGCCGCCATGCCGCTTCCGGCTCGACCCAGCCCTATCGCGAGTTTCTCGATAGCATGGCGCGCGAGCGCCGCGTCCCGCTCGGGCGCGTCGGCGAGGCGGCGGAATTCGCCCGTGTCGCGACCTTCCTCTGCTCGGATGCCGGCTCCTACGTCACCGGCACGGCGATCAATGTCGATGGCGGCCTCTCGCCGATTCCGTGAGCTCCCGCCTCAATCCACGATCGACTGATAGGTCAGGACGCGCAACTCGCGGCGCAGCGGCCAGGTGGAGCTTGGCATGAGCTGAGTCAGGAGGATGACGTACATCTCCTCCTTCGGGTCGATCCAGAAGGCCGTGCTGGCGGCCCCGCCCCAGGCATACTCGCCGGGCGTGCCGATGATCTCGGCGCGCGCCGGGTCGAGCATGACCGAGAAGCCCAGCCCGAAGCCGATGCCGGTATAGGTCGATTCGCTGAAACGCGGCTGGCCCATGGCCGCCATGTCGCCCGGCAGGTGGTTGCTTGTCATCAGCTCCACCGTCTTGCGGCCGAGCAGGCGCACGCCGTCCAGTTCGCCCTTGTTGAGCATCATCTGGCAGAAGCGGGCATAGTCGGCCGCGGTCGAGACCAGGCCGCCGCCACCGGAGCAGACCGCGCGCGGGCGGAGATAACGGCTGGTTTCCGGATCGTCGATCAGCTTGAGCGCGCCTTTGCCATCGCGGCCGTAGTTCGCCGCCAGACGCTGTTCCTTGCCGGCATGCACATGAAAGTCTGTATCCACCATGCCAAGCGGGCGGATCACGCGCTCGCGCAGGAACTCATCGAACGGCTGGCCGGAAATGACCGCGACCAGATGGCCCAGCACGTCGGTGGCGATGCTGTAGTTCCAGGCGCTGCCCGGCTGGCAGAGCAGGGGCATGGCGGCGACCTTGCCGACCAGATCGGCGAGGCTGGTCTCGGCGGTCTGGAAGTCGATGCCGGCCTCGCGGTACATGCCGTCGATCGGGTGCGCTTCCATGAAGCCGTAGGTCAGGCCGGACGTGTGGGTCAGCAGGTCGCGGAAGGTGATCGGCCGGGCGGCGGGCACGCTCTGGTAGGCGCCGCGGCTGCCGGCGACATAGACGCGCATCGCGGCGAAGTCCGGCAGGAAACGCGCGATCGGGTCGTCGAGCTGGAAGCGGCCTTCCTCGTAAAGCATCATGATGGCAACCGACGTGAGCGGCTTCGTCATCGAGTAGATGCGGAAGATGGTGTCCTCGGCCACCGGTCGGCCGCGTGCCAGGTCGGCCGTGCCGCAGGTCTCGAAGAAGACCGGGCGCCCGCGCCTCGCCACCATCACGCCGAGGCCGGCGAGCCGCTGGCGCTCGACCTGCAGCCGCATCCAGTCCCGCACCCGCCCGAGCCGCTCCGTCGACAGGCCAGCATCCTCCGCGCGAACCCTGCTCTGGACGTTCATTGGCTGCTCCTTACGACCTGATGGCGGGACCCATGGCCTGTGCATAGTGCATTTTGCGCCGCCCTGTCAGCGGTTGAATTCCACCTGGCCCAGGCCGGCGAGATCGTAGCCGCCGAGGCTCGCGGCCTTGCGCCGGAAACGCTCGCTCCGCGCGAACTCGAACAGCTTTTGCAAGGGCGCCTCGAAGGCATCGCGCCGGCGGCAGGCGATGTCGAAGCGTTCGCGCCAGAGCGGCACGAAATCCACCGCGCGACCGCGCGCGGCCGCCGCGATGGCGATGCCGCAATCGGCGCTGCCCTCCGCGATCGCCGCCGCGATGTCCGCCTCGGTCAGTGCGGTCGTGGCGAGCAGGTTGCATTGCTCGGCGTCGATGCCCGAAGCGCGGAACAGATGATCGAGCAGCAGCCGCGCGCCGGATCCGGCCTGGCGGGCGATCAGCCGCGCGCCGCGTGCGTGGACATCGGCAAGGCCGCCCAGTCCAAGCGGGTTGCCGGGAGCGACCACCAGGCCCTGCATGCGCCAGGCCCAGCGCAGCAGCACCAGATCGGCCGGCGCGGCGGCGCGGCGCGCGGTTTCGCGATTATAGTCCGCGCCGTCCGCCTCGATCAGATGCAGCCCCGCCGCCACGGCCTGACCCTCGGCTAGCCGCCGCAATCCCGCCTCGCTGCCCTCGAACAGGGTGGCAAGTCCTGACCCGGATTCGCGCAGGGCCCATTCCAGCAAGGGGTCGCTCGATCCGGCGACGATCGGCGGAGCTGGCGCCACCGGGATTTCGGCCATGTCGAGATTGGCCTCGACCCAGCGGTCGATCATCCGGCGCGGGAAGATCAGCTTGCCGGTGACCCGCGAACAGGGAATCGCCCGGCGCGCCACCAGGTCATAGATGGTGCGCTCCTTGAGCCGGAGATAGGCGGCCACCTCCGCCGTCGTCAGGTATGGCTCGTTCTGCATTATCATGCAATGCACAGCAAAGTTTACATAGTTGGCGGCATTGTAGTTATCAGTGATATTGCCTGCAAGGAGTTGCAGGATGAGCGAGAGCAATCCCTTTGTTGCCGCCTGGCTACTGATCGCGAGCGGCGATCCGACGCTGGCCGGCATCGTCGCGCTGTCGCTGCGCGTGACCCTGAGCGCGCTCGCCATTTCGCTGGTCATCGGACTGCCTTGCGGCGCTTTCCTTGCCATGAGCCGCTTTCCCGGGCGCGGCCTGCTGGTGATCGGTTGCAATGCATTGATGGGCCTTCCCCCCGTGGTGGCGGGGCTTGCCATTTACCTGCTGCTTTCCCGCTCCGGTCCGCTCGGTCCGCTCGGGCTGCTTTTCACGCCTTCAGCCATGGTCATGGCGCAGACCGTTCTGATCCTGCCGATTGTCCTCTCGCTCAGCCGGCAGGTTGTGGAGGACCTGTGGGAGGAATACGAGGAACAGCTCCGCTCGCTCGGCTGTTCCGGCGCACGTGCCATTCCGACCTTGCTGTGGGACGGACGGTTCAGTCTGATCACCGCCATCCTCGCGGGCTTCGGCCGGGCGAGTGCCGAGGTCGGCGCGGTGCTGATCGTCGGCGGCAACATTGCCGGCCATACCCGCACCATCACTACGGCGATTGCGCTGGAGACGGCCAAGGGCGAACTGGCGCTGGCGCTGGGGCTTGGCATTATCCTGCTCGGGCTGACCCTGATCCTGAATGGGGGCGCCTATCTGATGGGCCAGTACGCGCGGCGCTCGGCGGGGCAGCCATGGTGAGCGCGGCGGAAGGAAGCAGTATCCTGCCGCTCACGCTGCGCGGCGTCGGCTACAGCGTGGCCGGGCGGGTGCTGCTCGATGCGGTCGATCTGGAGATCGGGCCGGAGGGACGCACCCTCATCCTCGGCGCGAATGGCGCGGGCAAGAGCCTCCTGCTGCGCCTTTGCCATGGCCTCCTGCAGCCGGGCGCGGGCAGCATCCGTTGGTCCGACGGGCCGACCCGGGCCGGCGATCCACGTCACGCCATGGTTTTCCAGCGGCCCATCCTGCTGCGCCGCTCGGCCCGTGCCAATATCCTGCATGCGCTGGCGATGATCGGCCTGCCCGCGGCGGAACGGCGCCAGCGCGCCGAGGAGACGCTGGCGCGCTTCGGCCTTGGCGCCCTGGCGGAGCGGCCGGCCCGCGTGCTTTCCGGCGGCGAGCAGCAGCGCTTGGCCATGGCACGCGCCTGGTCGCTCAAGCCGCAGGTGCTGTTTCTCGACGAACCGACATCCGCCCTCGACCCCGCCGGCACACGCGCGGTGGAGGAGATGATTGCCGCCTTCGCCGAGGGCGGCACCAAGATCGTCATGACCACCCACGACCTCGCGCAGGCCCGTCGCCTCGCGGACGAGGTGGTCTTTTTGCATCAAGGCAGACTTGCCGAAAGAACCGGCGCCGCAGAGTTCTTCGACATGCCCGCCAGCGCGCCGGCGCGCAGTTTCCTGAAGGGAGAGCTGCCATGGTAAGGAAAGTCGCGGCCGTGTCTCTGTTCCTTGCGGTCGTCGCATTGGGCGCCTCCGCGCAGGCCCAGTCGGAGGCCGGTCCCATTACCGTCGCCTCCACCACTTCGACCGAGCAGTCGGGCCTTTTCGGCGCCATCCTGCCGCGCTTCCGGGCGCGCACCGGCATCGAGGTCAAAGTCATCGCGCAGGGCACGGGGCAGGCGCTCGAGACCGGGCGCAGGGGCGACTCGGACGTGGTTTTCGTGCATGATCCGGCCTCCGAGGAGCGCTTCGTCGCGGAAGGGTTCGGCGTGCGGCGCCATGAGGTGATGTACAACGACTTTGTCCTGATCGGGCCCAAGGCCGATCCGGCCGGCGTGCGCGGCATGACGGATGTCGCCGCCGCGCTCGCGCGCATCGCGGCCAGGGGCGCCCGCTTCGCCTCGCGCGGCGACGAATCGGGCACCCACAAGGCGGAACTGCGGCTCTGGCAGGCGGCTGGCGTCGATGTCCGCCAGACGGGCGGCGCCTGGTATCGCGAGACCGGCTCTGGCATGGGTCCGACCCTCAATGTCGCCTCCGCTGGCGATGCCTACACCCTCGCCGATCGCGGCACCTGGCTTTCCTTCCGCAATCGCGGCGAACTCGAGATCCTGCTGGCGGGCGACCGGCGCCTGTTGAACCAGTATGGCGTCATCCTCGTCCACCCGGCGCGCCATCCCCATGTGCGAGCCAGGCAAGGCCAGGCCTTCATCGACTGGCTGGTATCGCCCGAAGGACAGAAGGCGATCGCCGATTTCAGGATTGGCGGCGAGCAGCTTTTCTTCCCTAACGCCAAGGAATCGGCCTCGTGAGCGACATGTCCCGGCGCGCGGATGATATCCACTTGCCGCCCGGCTATGTGCTGCGCCGGGTCCGGCACCGCCCCTTCGCCGCGGCCAGCAAGGCGGCGGCAGCTGGCGCGGAAGATGGCTCGCTTTTCTGGCACCCGCGCGAGGATTTCTTCGATGCCGCGCTGTTGCTGCGGCCGCTGGACGAGGAGCCGCGCGCGCTCACCCTTGCCTATGTGCTGCTGCTCGGCCTGATTGACGGTCTTGCCTCCGTCGTGCCGCCGGAGACACCGGCGCGGCTCGTCTGGCCGGACCGTCTGCTGGTCAATGAAGGCTGTGTCGGCGGCCTGCGCCTTTCGCGTGGACCGCTCGTCGCCCGTGCTGGGCGCAACGACGTGCCCGACTGGCTTGTCTTCGGCGTCGCCATCCGCATGCGCGCAGCTGCCCCGGACGATGCGCCGGGACGCGATCTCGAATATACCGATCTGCATGAGGAAGGCTGCGGCATGGTGGCTGTGTCGCAGCTCCTCGAAACTTTTGCGCGGCATCTGCTGCGCTGGATCGAGTGCTGGCAGGAGGATGGGCCGGCACCGGTGCTGCGCGCCTGCGAGATGCGCTTCGGCGCCGGCGAGGTCAGGCTTGGCGAACGGGGCGATGCCTGGATCGGCGATGGCGCGCGCCGCCGCCGGCGGCTCCTTGCGCCCGCTCTCGCCGCGCCAAGCTGGCGGCTTGCCGGACTCGATGGGTGAGCTTCGATCGATGGGTGCGAATGGCGGCAGGGGAGGCGGGATGCCCGATTTCTGGCTGAGCAGCGGCTATCACCTACTCGACCGCGATCCGGCGGGCCAGCTGCTGGTCACGGCGGACTTCCTGCGTGCCTATCTCGGCCGGCCCGAACTGATGCCGCCGCCCGAGGCCTGCGCGGCCGAGCGGGGCCTGCATGCGGCCCTGCTCGACGACCCGGCGCGCGCCGTCGCGGCGGGCGATGTGGCCGAGCTCGCCGATCCGGACGCGGCCGAGAACTACCGGGTGTTTCTCGCCTTCCGCGACCTGCTGCTCGCGGCGCGGACCGTGGAGGCCGGCTATCAGGCGCTCTTCCGGCCGGGTGCGCCGCGGGTGCCCGCGCTCTTCATCGATCACCTTTCCGCCGTCATTCTCCGTCACCTGCTGGATGGCACGCCGGATGCCCAGCGCGCGCGGGCGGCGGAACTTTTTTACCGGACGCAGTTGGTGACGATCCAGGAGGGCGCGATCCTGCTCGCCGACGAGGAGACGGTGGAACGGCTCGGGCGCACAGGTGGGTTTGGCGCGCTTGGCAATCTGCTGGCGGAGGCGGGCACAAGGCCGCGTGCCGTCGACATGGACGTGCTGACCGCGGAGAATGCGGAGAGTTATTGGCCGCGCAGCGACCGGCACGAGATGGTCCTCGATCTCAGCTTTGCGCGCCCTGGCCAGGACGCGCTGGCGAGGGTTATGGAACGGTTTGTCCGCCATCTGACCGGCGTGGATATCGGTATCCAGCCGGTACAGCGGATACGCGACGAGCGCTGGGTCTGGCATACGGGCCTCGATGCCGAGGCCAGCGCGGTCATGAATGCGCTCTATCGGGGCGAGGAAGTGGAGGAAGCGCGGCTCGCGCGCATCCTGGCCTTGTTTCGCCTGGAATTCCGCGATACTTCGTCCATGCGGGCCGATCTCGCCGGCCGGCCGGTCTATCTCGGGCTGGCGATGGATGGGGCGAGCCGGCTGCGCATGAAGCCGCAGAACCTGCTGATGAACCTGCCTTTCAAGCAGCGGAGCTGAGCAGCGACATGGGCGAGGAAACCCTTCCGATCGGCACCGAAACGCGCCCGGTGGGCGTGGTGGTGGAGCGGCGGAAACTGAACAGCGCCTGGCAGGACCATGCCTGGCTGCCGGTGCAGATCCTGCCCGGCATTCCGCAATGCGCGGACTGGACACTGCTCGCGCGCGAGGGCGAGGTGGACCGTTATTATGCCGGCGCTGCCGAGATCAGGCTGTTCCGGCACGAGACCGAGACCCTGCGCCATAATCTCGAGGGTCCCTCGCCTTCGCTGTTCGTAATGCTGCGCCATGCCGCCGACGAGCGTGGCATCGAACTGCTCGGCGTGACTGCCTGTCCGGGCGAGGCGCAGGCCCATGCGGATACGGGCGATGACATTGTCGAGGCGGTGGCGATGCCGGCGCCGATCCTCGAATGGGTCGCCGATTATGTACGGCGCCATCACGTCGAGAAACCGCGCTTCAAGCGCCGGCGCGACCGTGCCGACCCGGAAGCCCTTGCCAACCGAAGCGCGCTCCTGCGCGACGATCCGCTGCGCCGCATGCCGGAGGATGAATAAGTGACGGACGAGCCCGAAGATCCTGCGGCGCGTCCCGAGGCGACGGACTGCGGGTTCCTCACGCGCTGGTCGCGGCGCAAGCAGGCGGCGCGCGCTGCCGCGGAGGCGGGTGAACCGCCGGCGGTGGAGACGCCGACCGAGCAGGAAGAGGAGTCCTTCGATCCTTCTTCCCTGCCGCCGGTGGAAAGCCTCGGTCCGGAGAGCGACTATGCGCCGTTCCTGCATCGAAAGGTGCCGGAGGCGCTAAGGCAGGCGGCGCTGCGCCGGCTCTGGGTGACGGAGCCCAGCGTGGTGAATTACCAGCCGCTGGTGGATTATGCCTGGGATTTCACTGCCCCCGGTTATGGCGCGCTGGCGCCGGGCGACGATGTGGCCAATCTGGCGCGCCAGGTACTGGAGGGGATCCGGGGCGAGGAGCGCCCGGCCGACCGCGAACCGCGGCAGGTGGCGGCCGTTCCGCAATCCTTGCCGGAGGCCGCGAACGCCGAGCCCGATCCGCTGTCGAACTTGCCGGAGCCTGGGCCGCCGGAGCCCGCGAGCCCGACGGCCGATTCGCGGCCCGGCGCATCATCGGCGCCGCATCCTCGTCGCCATGGCGGCGCTCTGCCGGAATAGGCTGCCGCCAGTGGGTGGATTGTTGCGGCGCAGCAAGGGTTGGCCTGTATCGGATCCGAAGCCGGTGGGGGCGGATGGGCGAAGTCCGTGATCGGCTTGTGGAATTAACCTGCCCGCAATTGTAATTGCACTTGATAGTGGTTCTCAAGTTTTCGCAACTGCAACAAATAATCTATTTGTTTCATTCACTTAGCCCGAATCCCCTTGCGCCACTACAAAAGCGTTTGTAGCCTCTCGATACAACGGGAGGTACCCCTTGACGGACGCGCTCGGGAGAGCCATCGCCGCGCTGGGAGGGCAGACGCAGCTTGCGCGCCGACTTGGCGTGAAACAGGCAAATGTCTGGCATTGGCTGAACCGGGCCGGACGTGTTCCGGGTGAATATGTGCTCGCCATCGAACAGGCGACCGATGGCCGCGTGACGCGGCACGAACTGCGCCCAGATCTCTACCCCGATGCCGGCGACCGTGCAGCGCCGGCCAGCCTGCCGGAGGAGGAAGTCTGGCGGGCCCGGCTTTATGCGCTGCTTGGCCGGGCGCTCGCGCGCCGTCCGGATGCGCCGCTTCTGGCCGCGCTGTCCCGGCTGGAGGGCGATGAAACGCCGCTCGGCCGGGCGCTCGGCGAGTTGGCGGCGCGGGCGCGGGCCTGTACGCCGGCGCAGGCGGAGGATGAGTATTTCGCGCTCTTTGTCGGCCTGCCGCGTGGCGAACTCCTGCCTTACGCCTCCTACTATCGCACGGGCTTTCTGTACGAGAGGCCGCTCGCGCGGCTGCGCGGCGACATGGCGGCGCTCGGCCTGGCGCGTGCCGAGGAGGTGGCGGAGCCGGAAGATCACATGGGCGCCATCTGCGAGATGATGTCGCTGCTGATCAGCGGCGGGGATGGCCGGGGTCCGGCGGAACTGGCGACGCAGGAGCGGATGTTCCGCAAGCATCTGGAACCTTGGGCCGAAAGATTCTTTGAAGATCTCGAACGCGCGGAAAGCGCGCATCTCTATCGCCCGCTCGGCAGCGTCGGGCGGCATTTCATGGCGATCGAACGGCAGGGTTTCGCGCTCGCCGCGTGACAGCGCGAAGTTGAATGGAGGAGCGGACATGACCAGGCGAACCGAGGACAAGGGACTTGCCCGTCGTGATTTCCTGAAGGCGGCCGGTATCGGCGTCGCCGCCGCAGCGGCGGCGGGTGCCGCGGCCGTCGGGCCGGCCGCGGCCTCCGAGAATCGCGACCAGCGCAAGCGCGCGCGCTATCGCGAGACCGATCATGTGAAGAAGTTCTACGCCAGCAACCGGCTCTGAGGGGACGCGCCATGTTGATCAAGAAAAGCTCCGGCACCCCGACCCGCGGCAGGCTCTCCGGCTTGCTCGCGGGCTCCACGCTCGCCACCATGGACCGGCGCGGCTTCCTCAAGGCTTCGGGTCTCGCCGCCGGCGGCCTTGCTGCCTTCGGCGCGCTCAAACCCGCGATGGTCCGCCAGGCGGAAGCCGCCCCCTCCACCAGCCCGAACATCGTCAAGCGGCGCAACATCTGTACTCACTGCTCGGTCGGCTGCACGGTGACGGCGGAGGTCGAGAACGAGGTCTGGGTCGGCCAGGAACCGACCTGGGAGAGCCCGATCAATCTCGGAACCCATTGCGCCAAGGGTGCCGCGATCCGCGAACTGACCCATGGCGACCGGCGGCTGAAATATCCGATGAAGCTCGTCGCCGGCAAATGGACCCGGATAAGCTGGGACCAGGCGATCAACGAGATCGGCGACAAGCTGCTCGAGATCCGCGGCAAGTCGGGACCGGAATCGGTCTACTGGCTGGGCTCCGCCAAGTTCTCCAACGAGGGGGGCTACCTGTTCCGCAAGTTCGCCGCCTTCTGGGGCACCAACAACATCGACCACCAGGCCCGCATCTGCCATTCCACCACCGTCGCCGGCGTCGCCAATACCTGGGGCTACGGCGCGATGACCAATTCCTACAACGACATCCACAATTCCAGGGCCATCATGATCATGGGCGGCAATCCCGCCGAGGCGCATCCGGTGTCGATGCAGCATGTGCTGCGCGGCAAGGAGCAGAACAAGGCGCCGCTGATCGTGGTCGATCCGCGTTTCACCCGCACGGCCGCGCACGCGACCGAATATGTGCGCATCCGTCCCGGCACCGACATCCCCTTCATGTGGGGCCTGCTCTGGCACATCTTCGAGAATGGCTGGGAGGACAAGGAGTATATCCGCCAGCGCGTCTACGGCATGGACGAGATCCGTGCCGAGGTGAAGAAGTGGAACCCGCAGGAGGTGGAGCGCGTCGTCGGCGTGCCCGGCGAGCAGATGAAGCGCGTCGCCGAACTGATGGCGAAGAACCGGCCGAGCACCCTGATCTGGTGCATGGGCGTGACCCAGCACAGCATGGGCACGGCGAACGTCCGGGCGCTTTCGGTCTTCCAGCTCGCACTCGGCAATATCGGCGTCGAGGGCGGCGGCGCGAACATCTTCCGCGGCCATTGCAACGTGCAGGGCTGCACCGATCTCGGCCTCGATGTCACCACCTTGCCGGCCTATTACGGCCTGACCGAGGGCGCCTGGCGGCACTGGTCGCGCGTCTGGGACGTGGACTATGCCTGGATGCAGTCGCGCTTCGAATCCAAGAAGATGATGGAGACGAAGGGCATCCCATCCACCCGCTGGTTCGACGCGGTGCTGGTCGACAAGAAGGACCTGGAGCAGAACGACAACGTCAAGGCGATGTTCTTCTGGGGCCATGGCGGCAATACGGTGCCGCGCATGCCCGAGATGCGCACCGGCATGGAGAAGGTCGAACTGATGGTCGTGGTCGATCCGCATCCGACCACGGCAGCAGCGCTGCCCGACCGCAAGGACGGCACCTACCTGCTGCCGGCCTGCACCCAGCTCGAGACAAGGGGCTCTCGCACGGCCTCGAACCGCTCGCTGCAATGGGGCGACCAGATCGTAAAGCCGGTCTTCGAATCCAAGGCCGATCACTGGATTCTCTACAAGCTGGCGAAGAAGCTCGGTTTCGAGAAGGAGATGTTCAAGAACATCAAGATCGACGAGGGCGACGAGCCGAATGTCGAGGACATTCTGCGCGAGATCAATCGCGGCACCATCTCGATCGGCTATTCCGGCCAGTCGCCGGAACGGCTCAAGGAGCACATGAAGCACCAGGCCGATTTCGACATCGTCTCGCTGCGCGCCACCAAGGGACCGCTCAAGGGTGAGTTCTACGGTCTGCCCTGGCCCTGCTGGGGGACGCCGGAAATGAAGCATCCGGGCACTCACGTGCTCTACAACACCCATCTTCCGGTCAAGGATGGCGGCGGCGCCTTCCGCGCGCGCTTTGGCGTCGAGCGCAACGGCGTCTCGCTGCTCGCCGACGGTTCCTATCCGATGGACTCGGAGATCAAGGACGGCCATCCCGAGTTCACCTACGGTCTGCTCAAGAAAATGGGCTGGGACAAGGAACTGACCGATGCCGAACGGGCGACGATCGAGCGCATCGGCGGCAACAATCCCGATGGTGTCGGCTGGGCCATTGATCTGTCCTGCGGCATCATCCGGGTGACGATGGCGCATGGCGTGCAGGCGATGGGCAATGCCAAGGCGCGCGCCGTAGCCTTCGGTCTGCCGGATCCGGTGCCGGTTCATCGCGAGCCGATCTACACGCCGCGGCGCGATCTGGTCGAAAAGTATCCGGCCATGGCCGACCGCCGCGACTACCGGCTGCCGCATCTGGGCAAGAGCATCCAGGACAAGGACTTCTCCAAGGACTTCCCGATGATTCTCACCACCGGGCGGCTCGTGGAATACGAGGGCGGCGGCGAGGAGACCCGGTCGAACAAGTGGCTCGCCGAGCTGCAGCAGAGCATGTTCGTCGAGATCAACCCGGCGGACGCCTCAAGGCTCGGCATCAAGGACGGCCAGGATGTCTGGGTGCATGGACCCGAGAACAAGGCGAAGGCCAGGGTCAAGGCGCTGGTCACCCAGCGTGTCGGCCAGGGCGTGGTGTTCATGCCTTTCCATTTCTCGGGCTTCTGGCAGGGTGTCGACCAGCGGGCGAAGTATCCGCCGGGCGCCGATCCGATCGTGCTTGGCGAATCGGCCAACGGCGTGACCAGCTACGGGTACGATCCGGTCACGCACATGCACGAGAACAAGGCGACACTGTGCCGCGTCGAGGCGGCTTGAGGAGTTAGGGAGGTCACGTCATGGCACGAATGAAGTTTCTCTGCGACTCCGAACGCTGCGTCGAATGCAACGCCTGCGTCACCGCCTGCAAGAACGAGCACGAGGTGCCTTGGGGCATCAACCGGCGGCGCGTCGTCACGCTGAACGATGGCCAGAAGGGCGAGCGCTCCATCTCCATGGCCTGCATGCATTGCGAGGACGCGCCCTGCATGGCCGTCTGTCCGGTGGACTGCTTCTACAAGACCGACGATGGCGTGGTCCTGCATTCGAAGGACCTCTGCATCGGCTGCGGCTACTGCTTCTATGCCTGTCCCTTCGGCGCACCACAATACCCGCAGGTCGGCAATTTCGGCAGCCGCGGCAAGATGGACAAGTGCACCTTCTGCGCCGGCGGACCGGAAGCCGACAACACCAAGGAGGAGTATGCCAAATACGGCTCCAACCGCCTGGCGGAAGGCAAGCTTCCGCTCTGCGCCGAGATGTGCTCGACCAAGGCCCTGCTGGCGGGTGATGGCGATGTCATCGCCGACATCTACAAGGAGCGCGTGGCGCGTCGCGGCTACGGCTCCGGCGCCTGGGGCTGGGCGACGGCCTACAAGACGGGAAGCAGCGCCTGAACCCGCCACGCCGGCATATAAGAAAAGGGAGATGCGCATGACGATCGGCAAAGGCGGCATCCTGGGGGCCGTTCTTCTGACACTGGTGCTCCTTCTCGCGCCGTTCGCGTCCAGCCTGGCGCAGCAGGCACCGCCGGCCAATGACGCGGCACTGCTCGAGCAGCTCAAGGGGCCGCTCGCCGGTCGGGTTTCGATCCCGGATGCCAAGTCGGGTCTGCTGATCCAGCCGCAGGGACGCGACTGGCGGCAGACCCTGGAAGGGCCGGTCAAGGCGGGTGGCGGCTGGCTGCTGGTCCTTTCGGTTGTCGCGATCGCGCTGTTCATGGCGATCCGCGGACGCATCAAGGTCGATTCCGGCCTGTCAGGGCGCACCATCGAGCGCTTCAACGGCATCGAGCGCTTCGCGCACTGGCTGACTGCGGTCTGCTTCATCGTGCTCGGACTGAGCGGGCTCAACCTTTCCTTCGGCAAGAACCTGATCCTGCCGCTGATCGGGCCGGAAGCCTTCACCGGGCTCAGCACCTTCGGCAAGCTGGCGCATAACTACCTGAGCTTCCCCTTCGTGTTTGGCGTGCTGTTGATGGCGGTGCTGTGGATCCGCCACAACATCTTCACCGGCGTCGACATGCAATGGTTCCGACAAGGTGGCGGTCTGTTCTCGCGCGGCGTCCACCCGCCGGCTGGCAAGTTCAATGGCGGTCAGAAGGTGATCTTCTGGCTCGTCGTGCTCGGCGCCATCGTGCTGGCGGTGAGCGGCTACATCCTCATGTTCCCCTTCTACTTCACCGACATGGCGGGGATGCAGCTTTCCCTGATCGTGCATGCCATCGCCGGCATGGTGATGGTGGCGGTGATCCTCGGGCACATCTATATCGGCTCAATCGGCATGGAAGGTGCTTTCGACGCCATGGGCACCGGGCAGGTAGATGTCAACTGGGCCAGGGAGCATCATTCGCTCTGGGTCAAGGAACAGTCGCGCGCCGGCGGCGAGGATTGAACGCTGCCCGTGGCGGCACGGGTAGAGATTAATAGGGGGCGCAAGGGGGAAGACGGGGCGGTGGCCGGCGCCACCGCCCCAAGCCTTGCCGGAGATGGCGCTCAGCCGAGATTGCGTTCGGCGAACTCCCAGTTCAGCAGCCGGTCGATCACTGCATTGACATAGTCGGCGCGGCGGTTCTGGTAATCGAGATAGTAGGCATGCTCCCAGACATCGATTGTGAGCAGCGGCTTGACGCCCGCGACATAGACCGGCGTGTCGGCATTGCCGGTTCGCCGGATCGTCAGCCGGTCGCCCTCGAGACAGAGCCAGGCCCAGCCGGAGGCAAATTGTCCGATGGCGGCAGCGGCGAAGGCTGCGACAAACTTGTCATGGTCGCCGAAGCTCTTGCCGATCAGCTCGGCCATGCGTCCGGTCGGCCGGCCGCCGCCATTGGGCCGCAGGCTGTTCCAGTAGAAATCATGGTTCCAGACTTGGGCGGCGTTGTTGAAGAGGCCCGCCTTGGTCGGATTGGCTGCCGTGGATTTCACGATGTCGAGCATGCCCTGCGACTTGAGATCGTCGGTCTCCAGCATGCGATTGAGATTGGCGAGATAGCCTGCGTGGTGCTTGCCGTAATGGAAGCCGATGGTGTTGGCGGAGATCACCGGGCTCAACGCGTCGTCGGCATAGGGGAGCCGCATCATGCTGAATGGCGCCGACTGCGCGCGCGCGACCTTGGGCGCGGCGAGGCCCGCGAGCAGCGCCGCACCTGCCAGTCCTGCCGCACCGCCGATCACTCTGCGCCGCGTCGGCCCGCCGCGCATCGGCTTCGCTTGCCCACTGTTCATGGTCGTTTCCTCCCTCAGACCGGTCCGTCACCGGCAGGACAACAATAGCATTTGCCGTTTGAAATCCGATGGCCGCGCCGCGACACTGGTGCGATCGGGACGAGGTGGTGCATGCGCGCAGCGAAGATTGTCATGGTCCAGGCGACGCTGACGCTGATGGTCGTCGCGGCACTGGTGCGGCCCGGCGCGGCGGACATGACCGGACATGGCGCCATGGTCAATGCGGTGGCGGTTTCGCCCGATGGCAAGAGACTTCTGTCCGCAAGCTGGGATTACACGGTGCGCCTCTGGGACATCGGGCGGCAGGCGGAGATCAGGGTCCTCGATGGCCATGCGGCGAGCGTCAACGCCGTTCTTTTCCTGCCGGGAGCGATGGAGGCCATATCCGGGAGCTGGGACCACAGGATCATCCGCTGGGACCTGGAGAGCGGCCGCGAGATCGCTCGCCTCGAAGGCCATGTCAACAACGTCTCCGGGCTGGCACTCAGCCGCGATGGCAGGCTGCTCGCGTCCGCCGGATGGGATCGCACCGTGCGGCTTTGGAATCTTGCCGAGAATCGTCTGCTGCGGACCTTGGAGGGGCATGAGGCCAATGTCATGCAGGTTGCCTTTGCACTTGGGGACACCGCCCTGGTCTCGGTCGGCTACGACCATACGGTGCGCTTGTGGAACGTGGCGGGCGGACGCGAGCTTGCGCTGCTGACCGGCCATCGCTCCAGCGTCAATGCGGTTGCAGTCAGCCCCGACGGCGCGACCGCCTTCACCGGGGCCACCGACGGGAGTATCCGGATCTGGAACCTGACCGAGCGCCGCGAGGCCGGCCGCATGCCCGGCCATACCGCTTTCGTCACCACGCTCGCCGTTTCCGGCGACGGCCAGCAGCTTCTCTCCGGCGGCGGCGACATGCTGATGCGTCTTTGGAACCTGAAGGATGGCCGGCAGGTCCGGCAATTCGCCGGACACCAGAAGCCGGTCTGGAGCGTCGCATTCCTGCCTGACGGAAGGCATGCCGTCTCCGGCGGCTTTGACGCGCTGATCAAGCTCTGGTCGCTCGAAACCGGACAGGCGGTTCCGGCGCCCTGATCCCGACCGGCTGGTTGGCCGTCCCTCAGTTGGTGTGGCTGACGCGTGCGCTAGGCGCCGTGAAGGCTGTATCCACGGTCATGTTCGCGTTCTGCAGGATGACGGCGGCGACGACGGCCAGAACAATGGCCGCCAGCGCACCGGCGATGAAGGCTTTCATGGTCCCTCCCTCGGCCTGAAATCCGATGCTGAATATTATACCGCGCGCGGCCCTTGCCAACTCGGCATTTGTGCAAGAAAGCCTGCCTTCAGCCGCCGGAGCGGCGCATCCAGGCGATCAGGTCGGCGCGGTCCTGCGGGATGGCGAGGCCGCCATACATCTTCGCGCCCGGCATGAAGTCCTGCGTGGCGGCGAGGAAGCGGTCCATTGTCTCGTCCGTCCAGACGACCGGCGAATCCCGCATCGCCGGAGAATAGCGATAGCCGGGCGAGGTGCCCGCCTTGCGGCCGAAGATGCCGAAGAGGTTCGGCCCCACCGTATGCCGGCCGGCCGCGTTGATGGTATGACAGGCTTGGCATTTTGCCCAGAGCGCGGCTCCGCGCTCGACACTTGCCGGCTCGCTCGCCTGCGCCGGCCCAACGGCCGACAGGCCTATCGACAAGACGAAGAGCCATGCAACGCCGCGCATCGGTCGCCCTCCCGGCTGGTCATCCCAATCCGGCAAACCTATACTGAACAAAGAAGGCTTACCAAGTTCCCGGCAGGCGGAAAAGGCGGTGGGAGGCATGGAGCTCGAAGGCAGGCGCGTCCTGGTCTGCGATTGCGAAGGCACCATGCCACTCGACGGCGTCGCGCTCGCCCGCGCCTGCGGCGCGCGAGGCGATGCGGCGGTGGCCACCCAACTTTGCCGTCGCGAGATCGGCCGCTTCCAGGACGCGGTGCGTTCCGGCCAGCCGATGCTTGTCGCCTGTACGCAGGAGAGCCCGTTGTTCGACGAACAGCGAAGCGAACTGGGCGGTGGCGACGTCGCCTATGTCAATATCCGCGAGACCGCGGGCTGGTCGGACGAGGCGGCGGCAGCACTGCCGAAGCAGGCGGCGCTCATCCTGGAAGCATTGGCGCCTCGCCCCAGCCTCGCCACGGTGACCATGAAGTCGGAAGGCGTAGCACTGGTCTATGGCCGTGACGAACGCGCCATCGCGGCTGCGCGGCAGCTCGCCGGGCGGCTCGATATCACCGTGCTGCTCGCGGATCCGCGGGAGGTGCCGGCGCCGGCCTTGATGGACCTGCCGGTGGTCCGGGGGCGCATTGCGCGCGCGAAGGGCCATCTCGGCGCCTTCGAGCTGACGGTGAACGACTATGCGCAGCCGCTGCCTTCCTCGCGCCGCGCGCTCGTTTTCGGTCCGGCGCGCGATGGTGCCACCTCGCGCTGCGACATCGTCATCGACCTCAGCGGGGGCACGCCGCTATTCCCGGCGCACGAGAAGCGCGAAGGTTACCTGCGCGCCGATCCGGGCGACCCGGCCTCGGTGCAAAAAGCGCTGTTCGACGCGGTCGATCTGATCGGCGAGTTCGAGAAGCCGGTCTATGTCGAGTTGCATCCGGAAATCTGTGCCCATTCGCGCTCGAAAAAGATCGGCTGCACACGCTGCCTCGACAATTGTCCGACCGGCGCCATCGCGCCGGCCGGCGATCACGTGGCGATCGATCCTTTCGTCTGTGCCGGCTGCGGCACCTGCGCCGCCGTATGTCCGACCGGCGCCGCCGAATACCTGCTGCCGGCCGCCGCCGCCCAGGCGGACCGCCTGCGCCGGCTGCTGCGGGGCTATCTCGAAGCGGGCGGCGAGGCGCCGCTGCTGCTGGTGCATGATGCCGAACACGGCGCGCCCCTCATCGATGCGTTGGCGCGCTATGGCGCGGGGCTTCCAGCGCATGTCCTGCCCTTCGCCGTTCAGTCACTCGAAGGTCTCGGCCTGGATTTCTTCGCCACCGCCTTCGCTTTCGGTGCTGGAGAGGTGCGCCTGCTCACAGCGCCATCGCGCGACGGCGGTGGTGCATTGACGGACCAGTTCGCGCTGGTAGAGGTGATCCTTTCGGGCATCGGCATGGGCCATGGCCGCGCCGGGGCATGGGATGCCAGCGATCCCGATGTGCTGGCGCAGGCGCTTGCCGCGCTTGGCAGACGACCGGGCGCGCCGGCGGCGGGCCATCTGCCCATGGGTGACAAGCGCGCCATCGCGCGCCAGTCCCTGCGACATCTCAACCGCGTCGCGGCCGCGCCGGTCGAGATGCTCGACCTGCCGCAGGGCGCGCCCTTCGGCGGGCTGAAGGTCGATGTCGCCGGCTGCACCCTCTGTCTTTCCTGCGTCGCCGCCTGCCCGACCGGTGCGCTGCGCGACGATCCCGACCGGCCCCGCCTCACCTTCACCGAGGATGCCTGCGTGCAATGCGGCCTCTGCCGCGCGACCTGCCCGGAAAAGGTGATCGCGCTGGAGCCGAGGCTGAATTTCCGCGAGAGCGCCATGTCGGCAATTCTCGTCAAGGAGGAGGAGCCGTTCCACTGTATCCGCTGCGCCAAGCCCTTCGGCACCAGGTCCTCGATCGAGCGGATCATATCCAGGCTGCGGGGCCAGCACTGGATGTATGGAGATGACAGGATGGTGGACCGGCTGCGCATGTGCGCCGACTGCCGCGTCATCGTGCAGAGCGAGCAGGCGATCGATCCCCATGCGGGCGCGCCGCGCCCCGAGGTGCGGACGACCGACGATTACATCGCCGACATGGCGAAGATCCGGCCGCGGCCGGATGACGCGGATCAGGGATGAGACGGCCGGGGCGGGGTTCCGGAACCGATCGCCGGACCCTGCTCGCGGCAGCCGGCGCGTTCGGCCTGGCCTCGCTCCTGCCCGCGAGACGGCCGGCCGCCGGCACCCTGCGCGAGGTGCGCCTGCGTGCAGCGCCGCGTTCCTGGCCGCTCGCCGGCGGGTCGCATCCGGAAACACCGGTCTGGTGCTATGGCGATGCGCTGCATGGGCCGCCGCTTCGCGTGCGCCAGGGTGATCGGCTGCGTGTCACTCTGGAAAATCGACTCGATCAGGAGACGACAGTCCACTGGCACGGCCTCCGGGTGCCGAATGCCATGGATGGCGTCCCGCACCTGACCCAGCCGCCGGTGCGGCCCGGCGAAAGCTTCACCTATGAATTCGACTGCGCCGATGCGGGCACCTTCTGGTTTCATCCCCATCATCGCAGCTACGAACAGATCGGCCGCGGCCTTGCCGGCGCCCTGGTGGTCGAGGAAAGGCGGCCCTATCCGGCGAACCGTGACATCGTCTGGATGCTCGGCGACTGGCGTCTGCGCCAGGACGGCGCCATGGTCGAGGATTTTGGAAACGTGCGCGATGTCAGCCATGCCGGCCGGATCGGCAATACGGTGACGATCAATGGCCGCGTGCCGGAGGATTTCGCCGTGCGGCCGGGCGAGCGCATCCGGTTGCGGCTGGTCAACGTCGCCAATGCCCGCAACTTCGCGCTCGAGTTCCGCGAGCACGCGCCGCGCATCATCGCCCTTGACGGCCATCCGGTGGCGCATCACCGGCCGGCCGACGGGCGCATCATCCTCGCGCCGGGCCAGCGAGCCGACCTGCTGCTCGACCTGACACGGGAGGAGGGCGGGCGCTACAGCGTCATCGACAGCTATTATCCGCGGCAGACCTATCGGCTGGTGGACATCGTCTACGGCGACCGGCCGGTGCCGGCGAGTTTCGCCGGTCCCTTCGGCGTGCCGCCGCCGGAACTGCCGCCCAATCCCCTGTCCGAGCCGGACCTGGCCGAGGCGACGCGGCTCGAAGTGCATCTTGGCGGCGGCATGATGGGCGGTATGACCTCGGCCCTGCTCGAGGGCCGGGAGGCCGATCTGCGGAGCCTGCTGGGCCGGGGCTATGCCTGGGCGCTCAATGGCATTGCCGGGGCCCATCACGGCGAGGCGCCGCTGTTCGAACTGACGCTCGGTCGCTCCTACATCCTTGCCCTCGTCAATGACACCGCCTGGCCACATCCCATGCATCTGCACGGCCATGCCTTCCGGGTGATCGCCCGCAACGGTCGCCCGACCACGCATCGGGAATGGCGCGACACGGTGCTGCTCGAGCCACGCGAGCAGGTCGAGATCGCCTTCCGGGCCGACAATCCCGGCGACTGGATGTTCCATTGCCATGTGCTGGAGCATCAGGCCGGCGGCATGACCGCCGTGCTGCGGGTACGCTTACAGGGCTGATGCAGCCGGCGCGGAAATGTCCCGATCCGGCCACAATCGGGGCCCAATTGATGCGGAGCATCGGGGTCATTCGCGATCATGCGAGGGAGTGAACCATGTTCGACCAGACCATGCCAGGGACCCGGCTTGCCCGTGCAGGCATCGCCGCGCTGCTGTGCGGCGCGCTCGCCGCGACTCCCGTCCTCGCGGATCCACCCGGACGGAGCGGCCCGGGGAAGGGCCCGTCGGCCCAGCAGCGTCTCCAGGTGCCGCATGGTGGCTCCACACCGAGAGTCCAGATCAATGTGCAGTTCGCCGAGCGCGACCGTCTGGTGATCCGGGACTATTACGCACCGGCGGTGGCGCGTGGCCACTGTCCACCCGGCCTCGCCAAGAAGAACAACGGCTGCCGGCCGCCGGGACTGGCGCGGCAATATGCGATCGGCCAACCACTGCCCCGGCACGTCATCTTCCATGACCTGCCGCCGCAGCTGGTCGTCCAGCTCAGCCTGCCGCCACCGGGTTACCGCTATGTGCGGGTCGCCTCAGACATCCTGCTCATCGCCATCGGCACCGGCCTGGTGGCGGCAGCGATCCAGGACCTGGCACAGTTCTGACGGAACCCGCCCGGAGGCCAGGCACGGCCTCCGGGCAACTACCTATCCAGCGACTTCCGGCGGACGAAAAAGAGTAGTGCGCGCCTTGCGTGACTTGCACTAAGGTATGTGCGGGAGGCGCGGCTCGCATGCTCATTGAGCATGCGCACAAGAAACTCGCCGCGGCATGGCAAGGCACGTTGGATGGGAGGGATCTATCCATGAACGAACGCGAATTGCGGGGCATGATCCAGGACGTGAAGGACGGCAAGGTATCGCGCCGTTCGTTCATCCACAGGATGGTGGCCCTCGGCCTCACCGCGCCGCTGGCGGCGCAGATGCTGGCCCATTCCGGCGTGGCGCTGGCGCAGGCGGCGTCGAGCTACAAGCCGACCAAGGCCGGCGGCGGCGGGGCGCTCAAGCTGCTCTGGTGGCAGGGCCCGACCCTGCTCAATCCGCATTTCGCCGTGGGCACCAAGGACCAGGAAGGCTCGCGCATGTTCTACGAGCCGCTGGCCGCCTGGGACCCGGACGGCAATCTGGTGCCAATCCTCGCGGCCGAGGTGCCGAGCTACGAGAACGGCCTGTTGGCGCGCGATGGCATGTCCGTGACCTGGAAGCTCAAGCAGGGTGTGCAATGGCATGACGGCAAGCCCTTCACCGCCGACGACGTGGTCTTCAACTGGGAATATGCGCGCGACAAGGAGACCGCCTCGGTCACCATCGGCTCCTATCAGAATGTGGATGTCGAGAAGATCGACCAGTTCACGGTGCGCGTGAAATTCCAGAAGCCGACGCCCTTCTGGGCGGATGCCTTCGTCGGCACGCGCGGCATGCTGATTCCGAAGCATCTCTTCGGTGAATACAAGGGCGCCAAGTCGCGCGAGGCGCCGAACAACCTGAAGCCGGTTGGCACCGGGCCTTACAAATTTGTCGACTTCAAGCCCGGCGATCTGGTCAAGGGCGAGCGCAATCCGAACTACCATTTCCCGAACCGGCCCTATTTCGACACGATCGAAATGAAGGGCGGCGGCGATGCCGTCTCGGCGGCGCGCGCGGTCATCCAGACCGGCGAGTTCGACTATGCCTGGAACATGCAGGTGGAGGACGAAATCCTCAAGCGGCTGGAGCAGGGCGGCAAGGGCCGGGCCGAGATCACGCCCGGCGGCAATATCGAGCATATCCAGCTCAACAGCACCGATCCCTGGACGGAAGTGGATGGCGAGCGTTCGAGCACCAAGACCAAGCATCCGCTGCTGAGCGACCCGGCCGTCCGCCAGGCACTCGGCATGCTGGTGGACCGCGCCTCGGTGCAGGAGCACATCTACGGCCGCACCGGCGTCGCCACCGGAAATTTCCTCAACAATCCGTCCCGCTTCCGCTCCAACAACACGAAGTGGGAGTTCAATATCGATAAGGCCAACCAGATTCTGGAACAGGCCGGCTGGAAGAAGGGTGCCGACGGCATTCGGGCCAAGGACGGCAAGAAGCTCAAGCTCGTCTACCAGACCTCGATCAACGCGCCGCGGCAGAAGAACCAGGCCATCGTCAAGCAGGCCTGCCAGCGGGCCGGCATCGATGTGGAGCTGAAGTCGGTGACGGCTTCGGTCTACTTCTCCTCCGACGTCGGCAATCCGGATACCTACACGAAGTTCTATTGCGACATCCAGATGTACACCACGACCATGACGCAGCCCGATCCGGAGCTGTTCATGAACCAGTTCACCTCGTGGGAGATCGCGAACAAGGACAACAAGTGGCAGGGCCGGAACATTACCCGCTGGAAGAGCGATGAGTATGACAAGGCCTACCGCGCGGCGGAGGGCGAACTTGATCCGGTCAAGCGTGCCGCTCTGTTTATCCGCATGAACGACCTCGCAGTGGGCGACCATGCGGTCATTCCCGTGGTCTACCGGCCGCGCGTGGCAGCGGTCTCCAGCAAGCTGCACGCCCCGCTCAGCGGCTGGGACAACGACCTCTGGAACCTCAAGGACTGGTACCGCGAGGCTTGATGGTCGCAAGGCCAGGGCGCCGGCCTTCTGGCCGGCGTCCGCTCCTTGCCGTGTAAGGCAACCGCCTCGTGAGCCAGTATCTTATCCGTCGTCTCCTGATCCTGATCCCGAGCCTGCTCGGGATCAGCCTTGTGATTTTCACCGTTCTCGCCCTGGCGCCCGGCGACCCGTTCGAGGAACTGGCGACCAATCCCAACGTGCCGGCCGAGGTGCGGGCGGCACTGCGCGCCAAGTTTGGTCTCGACGATCCGGTAATGGTGCGCTACATGCGCTGGCTCCTCGCCATGCTGAACGGCGATTGGGGCTACTCCTTCGTCAGCCGGGTCGATGTGGACACGCTTATCCTGCAGCGGCTGCCGGTGACACTCGTCGTCATCGGCTCCTCGCAGGTGCTGGCGCTGCTGATCGCGCTGCCGGTCGGTGTCTATTCCGCGACCCGGCCTTATTCGATCTTCGATCAGATCGCCAACCTGCTCACCTTCGTCGGCTTCTCGCTGCCCACCTTTTTCACCGGACTGCTGTTCATCCTGCTTTTCAGCATCTATCTGGACTGGCTGCCCTTCGTTTACCGCGCCGACATCGACGCGACCGGCTGGGCCTGGTACTGGGAACATGTCAAGCAGTCGATCATGCCGGTGGCGGTGCTCGGGCTGTTCCAGGGCGCGACCTGGACCCGGTTCGTGCGCTCGGCCGTCCTCGACATGATCCGCCTCGATCATGTCACCACGGCGCGCGCCAAGGGCCTGCCCGAACAGGCGGTGATCGTCAAGCACGTGGTCCGCAACGCGCTCATCCCGGTGGTGACGCTGGTCGCGCTGCAGATGCCGGTCGTCTTCGGCGGCGCCATCGTGACCGAACAGATATTCCGGGTGCCGGGTATCGGCTCGCTGCTGATCAGCGCCATTCTCGCCAACGACACGCCGGTCATCATGTCGGTGACCTTCGTCTTCGCCTGTCTCGTCCTTCTTTTCAACCTGATCGCAGACGTCCTCTATGGCTGGCTCGACCCTCGCATCTCCTACCGCTGACACGCCCGGCGGCGGCCCGGCCCGGGCGGTGCATTTCTCGCCCGGCCGCGAGGCATGGCGGCGGTTCCGCCGACATCGCCTCGCGGTAGCCAGCGCGGCCATCCTGTCGCTGATGATCCTTGCGGTTCTGCTCGGCCCGCTGATCTGGCAGGTGCCGATCAACGAGATCGACTTCACCGCCCGGCTCAAGGGCCCCTCCTGGAGCCATCCGCTCGGCACCGACGATCTTGGTCAGGATCTGCTGGCGCGCATGCTCTATGGCGGACGGATCTCGCTTGCCGTCGGCCTGGCGGCAATGGTCGTCGCGATCCTGGTCGGCACCATCATCGGCGCCATCGCCGGCATCTCGCGTGGCAGCGTCGATGCGGCGCTGATGTGGCTTACCGACCTGTTCCTCGCTCTGCCGCAACTGCCGCTGCTGCTGCTGGTGATCTATCTGTTCCGCGACAGCCTGAAGGAGATTGCCGGGCCGGAGATGGGCGTGTTCATCCTGATCGTCATCGTGATCGGCGGGTTCCGCTGGATGCCGGTGGCTCGTCTGGTACGCGCGCAATTCTTCTCCCTGCGGGAAAAGGAGTTCGTCGAGGCGGCGCGTGCCCTGGGCGCCTCCACGCCGCGCCAGGTGGTGCGGCACATCCTGCCGAATTCGCTCGGCCCGGTGATTGTCGCCGGCACGATCGACGTGGCGGCGGCGATCATCGCCGAATCGACGCTCTCCTTCCTTGGCCTTGGTTTTCCGCCCGACATCCCGACCTGGGGCCGGCTGCTCTACGACGCGAAGGATTATCTCGACTTCGCGCCGCACTGGGCGCTGTTCGCCGGGGCGGCGATCTTCCTTGCCGTGCTCACGATCAACTTCGTCGGCGACGGGCTGCGCGATGCCCTCGACCCGCGCAGGGTTCTGTAGGTCATGGTCGTTCCACAGTATGTCCGGCCCAGCGGTGAGAACGAGAAGCTGCTCGACATCCGCGGCCTCAAGACCCATTTCGCAACCGACGACGGCATGGTCCGCGCGGTGGACGGCGTCGATCTCGTCATTCATCGCGGCGAGACACTGGGCGTGGTGGGTGAATCGGGTTGCGGCAAGACCGTGACCGCCCTTTCCACTCTCAAGCTCATTCCCATGCCGCCCGCGCGCTTCGTCGAGGGGCAGATCCTCTGGCGGGGTCGCGACATCGTTCCCCTCTCGCCGGACGAGATGCGCAGGATCCGCAGCAAGGAGATCGCCATCATCTTCCAGGAGCCGATGACCTCGCTCAATCCGGTCTACACGGTGGGCGCGCAGATTTCCGAAGTGATCCGCCTGCATGAAGGAATGAACCGGAAGGAGGCGCTGGACCGCACGATCGAGATGCTCCGGCTCGTGCGCATCCCCAATCCGGAACGGCGCGTGCATGATTATCCGCACCAGTTTTCCGGCGGCATGCGCCAGCGGGTGATGATCGCCATGGCGCTGTCCTGCAACCCGCAACTCCTCATCGCCGACGAGCCAACGACTGCGCTGGATGTCACGATCCAGGCGCAGATCCTTGAACTGCTCGACGAACTCAAATCCCGGCTCGGCATGGCCATCATGCTGATTACCCATGCCATGGGCGTGGTGGCGGAAACGGCGCAGCGCGTCGTCGTGATGTATGCCGGCAAGGTGGTGGAGGAGGCTTCCGTCGAACAGCTCTTCGGCGAGCCGCTGCATCCCTACACGCAGGGGCTGATCCGCTCAATTCCGCGCATCGACCTCGCGGCCAAGCGCAAGACCCGCCTCGAAGCGATTGGCGGCGTGGTGCCGAGCCTGCTGCGACCGCCGCCCGGTTGCCGGTTTGCGGCCCGCTGCCGCTTCGCGACCGATGCCTGTATCGAGGCGCAGCCCGAACTGCGCGAGGTGTCGCCGGGCCACAAGGTCGCCTGCATCCTGGTATGAGCGAGGATCCGCCGCCGATGACCGAACCGATACTGCGCGTCAGGAACCTGGTGAAGAACTTCTCGGTCAGGGGTGGGATCCTGGCCCGCGAAGTCGATCGCGTGCATGCGGTGGATAATGTCAGCTTCGAACTCGGCACCGGAAAGACGCTCGGCCTCGTCGGCGAGTCGGGCTGTGGCAAGTCGACCACCGGACGCTGCATCCTGCGCCTGATCGAGCCGACGTCTGGCGAAGTGTGGTTCGAGGGCAAGAATGTCACCAAGCTCAGCCGGCGCGATCTGCGCGCGCTCTGCCGCGACATGCAGATAATTTTCCAGGACCCTTACGCCTCGCTCAATCCGCGCATGACGGTGGGGTCGATCATCGGCGAAGCCTTGACCATTCACCGACTGGCGAATACGCGGCAGGAATACGAGGAGCGCATCGTCCAGCTTCTGGAGACCGTCGGCCTCAATGCCGATCACATGCGTCGATTTCCGCACGAGTTTTCCGGCGGGCAGCGTCAGCGCATCGGCATCGCGCGGGCGCTGGCCGTGTCGCCGAAGCTGATCGTCTGCGACGAGCCGGTTTCCGCTCTCGATGTGTCGATCCAGGCGCAGGTCATCAACCTGCTGGAGGACCTTCAGCAGCAGTTCAGCCTGTCCTATCTCTTCATCGCCCACGACCTGTCGGTGGTCGAGCATATCAGCACGCATGTCGCCGTGATGTATCTCGGCCGTATCGTCGAGATCGCGTCCGCGCGCGAACTCTATACCTCGCCGCTGCATCCCTATACGGAGGCGCTGCTTTCGGCGGTGCCGATCCCCGATCCCAAGGCCAAGCGCGCCCGCATCATGCTGCAGGGCGACGTGCCGAGCCCCATCCGCCCGCCTGGCGGATGCCACTTCCATAC
>JAHCJQ010000229.1 GCA_026126215.1 Alphaproteobacteria bacterium | reverse complement strand
GCCGCAAGGCGGCCAGCCCGAGAAGCAGGGGCAGAATCAGGGCCTCGGCCAGAGCCAGGCCGCGGGCCAGCCCGTCCGGCCGGCCGGTGGCCCGGAGCCGGCGCTGATCAAGGAATCGAGCGGCCAGGCCTTCGTCGCCGACGTGATCCAGGCCTCGATGCAGGTGCCGGTGATCGTGGATTTCTGGGCGCCCTGGTGCGGGCCCTGCAAGCAGCTCACGCCGGTGCTGGAAAAGCTGGTCCGCCAGGCCAATGGCCGCGTCCGGCTGGTCAAGGTCAATATCGACGAGCCGGCCAACCAGCCGCTGGCCCAGCAGCTCCGCATCCAGTCGATTCCCGCCGTCTATGCCTTCCATCAGGGCAGGCCGGTGGACGGTTTCATGGGCGCGCTGCCCGAGAGCCAGGTGAAGCAGTTCATCGACCGGCTGGCCTCCGCCGGTGGTCCCTCGCAGGTGGACGAGCTGCTGGCGGACGCGAAGTCGGCGCTCGAAGTCGGCGCGGCGGAGGAAGCGGCCGGCATCTATCAGCAGATCCTGCAGGCCGAGCCGGGCAACGCTCCGGCGCTGGCCGGCCTCGCCCGCGCGGCGCTGGCGCTGGGCGACCGGGCGGCGGCGCGCGAGGTGCTGGCGCAGGTGCCCGACGAGCACAGGAATCATGCCGAGATCGCCGGCGCCCGCGCGGCCATCGAGCTGGCGGAGCAGGGCGAGGAGAAGCGCGGCGAGCAGGCGGCGCTCAGGGCCCGCATCGAGGCCGATCCGAAGGACTACCAGGCCCGCTTCGACCTGGCGCTGGCGCTCAATGCCATCGGCGAGCGCGAGGCGGCGGTGGACGAGCTGCTCGAGATCGTGCGCCGCAACCGCACCTGGAACGAGGAGGCGGCGCGCAAGCAGCTCCTGCAGCTCTTCGAGGCGTTCGGCCCGACCGACCCGGTCACCGTCGAGGGGCGCAAGAAACTCTCCAAGGTCCTGTTCGCATGAGCGAGGAGCGGCAGCCCTTCGCCTTCGACGAGCTGCCGCGCCGGCTGCCGATCTTTCCGCTGAACGGCGTGCTGCTGCTGCCCGGCGGGCGGCTGCCGCTGCACATCTTCGAGCCGCGCTACCGGGCCATGACGGGCGATGCCATGGAGGGCGCGCGCATCATCGGCATGATCCAGCCGCAGGAGGAGGAGCGGGAAGGCCGCCCGCCCGCGATCTACCGCACCGGCTGCGCCGGGCTGATCGACGAATTCTCCGAGACCAAGGACGGCCGCTACTTCGTCACCCTGCTCGGCCTCTGCCGGTTCGAAGTGCTGGAGGAACTGCCCGCCGCCACCGCCTACCGGCAGGTTCTCGTCTCCTACGCGCGCTTCCGTCGCGATCTGGACCTGACCGCGCGCCCGGCGATCGACCGGCCGCGGCTGCTCACCGCGCTCAAGGCCTATCTGCATCTCAAGGAGATTCCGGCCGACTGGCAGGCGATCGAGGCGGCGGAAACCGGCGTGCTGGTCAATTCGCTGGCCATGGTCTGCCCCTTCGAGGCGAACGAGAAGCAGGCCCTGCTCGAGGCTGCCGACGTGCCGGAGCGCGCGCGCGTCATGACCGCGCTCATGGAAATGGCGCTGCTCGGCGCCGCCGCGGGCGAGGAGGGGCGCAGCGCGCCGCTCAACTGACAGGAAAGCGCG
>JAHCJQ010000228.1 GCA_026126215.1 Alphaproteobacteria bacterium | reverse complement strand
AAACGGATGGATCCAGTGCGCGTGAAAAACGCGGCGGAATGTAGCAGCGGGTCCACCCCCTGTAAACGGTGGAAAATCCTATTCGGATTATGGGTTTAGCTAGCGTCCGCCGGCCCTGGCGCCGGAACCGGCCACCGCCTTGAGGATCTCGGCCACCCCCGCTGCGCCGCCCTCGCCCACCACGGCCGCGACATCGCCCCACAAGCCGGAAAGCTGGCCCTTAGGAACGAAGTTGCCCTGATTGACCGTTCCCAGCACCTTGCCCGATGGGTCGAGCACCTTCCATTCGATGCTCACTTCCTCCTGCAGGCCGGCATCGCGCAAGCGGATGGCGCCGGCCACAGCATAGGTATCCTCGTTCGCCTCCCTCAGAACGACGATCTCGCGCCGGAACAGCCCGGCAGTGAGCGCGCGGGCGACGGAGGTGGCGGCGTCGCCGGGCGCCGGGTCGATCGGCAGCAGGACGGCGCGGATCGGCCGGCGCGCGGCCGGCTCGTCGGCGCGGTCCGGCTCGCCGCGCACCAGGGCTTCGAGCCGCGGCGCGACGCGCTTGGCCAGTTCGGCAAGCAGCGCCTCGCGCCCGTCGTTGAGCTGATCGCCCGGCACCCGCTCGGCCAGCCGCAGGCGGCCCTCCTCCAGGCCGCGCGGGTCGGTCAGCCGCCAGGCGAACTCGATCTCGGTCACGGGCGAGCCGGAACTGGCGATGCGTGCTTCGCCGTGCAGGATATGGCTCTGCGAGTTGCCGGCCCGCGCGGAGGCGGGGATTTCGCGTTTGCGCAGCTCCTCCGCCAGCAGTTCCACCAGCCGCCGCGCGGTGCCAGGCGCAAGCCCCTGCATAGGGGCGATCAGCAGCCCGGCGGAGGCGCGCGGCTGGAGCAATGCCACGGTCTCCGGCGGCGGCTCGGCGGTCTGGAAGGGGCGTGGCACCGGCTGGCAGCCCGCGAGGGCGAGCAACAGGGCGAGGACGCCGGCGAGTTTCCGGGCAAGGTCAGACAATGCAGCTCACCATCAGCAGGCCAAGCCCGAAAATCAGAAAGAATACGATCAGGTGCGGCATGGTCGGCGCAGTCTCGCGTGATCGCAGGCTGTCGAATTTTGGCATAATAGAGCATTGCTCAGGAGGTCTGAACCCGTGGGAGGCGCGGCGGCATGGCAGAGTGGAACGAACTGATCGATTTCTGGTTTTCCGACCATGCCAGGGAACGCTGGTTCGCGGTTGATCCCGATTTCGATGCAGAACTGGGCCGGCGTTTCGGCGCGAGCTGCGAGAGGGCGATGCAGGGCGCCTGCGACCACTGGCAAATGACGCCCGAAGGCGCGCTGGCACTGGTTCTCGCGCTCGATCAGTTGCCGCGCAATCTCTTCCGCGGCACGGCGCGGGCCTATGCGGCCGACGCGGCAGCGCGCAGGGTGGCCCGGTTCGCTGTCCAGCGCGGCGACGATCGGGGTATGGACGAGGAGCGCCGGGTCTTCTTCTACCTGCCTTTCGAGCATAGCGAGGACCTGCTCGACCAGGAACTTTGTGTCCGGCTGATGCGCCAGCTCGGCGAGCGGCCGGAAAATCTCAGATACGCCGAGCGGCATCTGGAAATCATCGCACGTTTCGGACGCTTTCCCCATCGCAACAAGGCGCTGGGTCGGGAAACGACGGCGGCCGAGGAGGCATTCCTCGGCGAACCGATGTCGTCCTTCTAGAGCCCACGGTGAAAGGTTCT
>JAHCJQ010000227.1 GCA_026126215.1 Alphaproteobacteria bacterium | reverse complement strand
TATCTTTCGCGGCCTCGATGGCGGTGGATTCGAGATCACGTTTCCGCGCCGCTTCACCTGGATGCTGAAGTTCCTCGAGATACTGCCCTACCGGCTCTATTTCCCGCTGGTGCGGAGGACGACGCGGTGAGCACGGAGGATGCCCGCGACATCGGCCTCGGCAAGTATGCGGCCTTCTATGCCGCGCTCGATCCCGGGAAACTCGCGGAGCTGCGGCGCCTCTGCACCCCCGACGTGCATTTTCGCGACCCCTTCAATGAGGTCCGCGGCGTCGAGGCGATGATCCGCATTTTCGAGAAGATGTACCAGGATGCCGATCAGATCGCCTTCGAGGTCGTTGATGCGATGCGCAACGGCGACCGGGCCATGCTGCTCTGGGTCTTCTACTGCCGTCCGAAGTCGCTGCGACTCAAGGACGCCTGGCGGATCGAGGGCGCAAGCGAGATTCACCTGACCGCCGACGGGCGGATCAAGGCCCATCTCGATCATTGGGATTCCGGCGCACAGTTCTATGCCAGGCTGCCGCTGATCGGTCCGGTCATCCGCTATCTGCGACGGCGCCTGCACGTCGCGTGAGAGGGTCGGCGGGCGGCTTCGGACGGCCGATGGCGCCAGCCTTGGGGCGCGTTTCCGACCAGTGGCCGGGCACCAGAGGGTGCAGCTTGGAATTGCGGAAGGTTCGCGCGAAACCGACGATTTCGCCTTGCTCCGTCGCATAAAGGCGGATGCGGCCCTGGCCAAGCCCGGTGATGCGCCGTGTCGGCGAGAGTATGCGGCTGTCGTCTGGTCCGAGCCAGCTCCGCGATGAATCGATGACGCGGATCTCGTGCTGGCGCAACCCTGCGACCTGCGGTCCGGCGGGCGCGATCTCGCGTGGAGGGCTGTCGATCAGCATGACGTGCCCGGTACTGCCATAGGCGCGGGCATCCTCCGGTTCGACCCAGGCATAGGCGATAATGTCGCCGGGCTGAAGTTCATCAATCCGGGTCAGCCGGATGAAGCCGACTTCCCGGGCGATGGAATGGGCGAAATCCTCGGCCAGGGGATGAAAGCGCCGCGGCCGAAGCGTTGTCATCTCCGAGGCGGCGGGTGAGCCCGCCCGCCTCAGCAGTTCATGCACCAGGCCCGAGCAGTCGGTCCGCGCCGAGTGGGTCGCACCCGGCGCGTCGCCGGGAAAGGTGATGCCGCCGCGGTGGGTATAGGCATTCGCCTCCGGCGCGACATTGGCCAGCAGTTCGCGGGCGAGCGCCAGATGGTGCGGCAGGGCGGGCGCCTCGGTGCTTTCTGCCCGGACGATGCAGGGCAGGCTTATGGCGAGTATGGCGGCGAGGCGCAGCGCGGGTTTCCACATCGGCTCCTCCACCCTTCGTTGTTGCGCAAAAAGATCCTGCTCCCGGGACCTTACCTGCCGGTTAAATCGGGAAACCACACGAGAATCTGACTGGAATCATTTGAAATATATACTGTTTGGAGCCTGAGACCTCCTTTCTGTCGAGCCTCGGCAAAGTGCGCTAGACTCTCCGCGCTCCCTGTCGAACTACTTCAGGCAGCGGACTATGGGGCTCCAGGATGACGGTATTCGTCGGGATGGCGTAGGCGCTCCCGAGCCGGTCCAAGACGGAGAGCCCGCGGGCGACCTCGCCCGCGAGAATGCGGAACTGCGCCGCCAGCTTCACGAGGCGCGGAGCCAGCAGCAGGCCAGCGCGGAAATTCTCAAGGTCATGACCCGTTCCGCCTTCGATCTTCAGGCGGTGCTGGATGCCATCGTGGAAACGGCGCGACGGCTTTGCCAATGCGACTACGCGCTCGTC
>JAHCJQ010000226.1 GCA_026126215.1 Alphaproteobacteria bacterium | reverse complement strand
AAAGAGCACGCTGATCCGCTGCATCAACCGGCTGGTCGAACCATCCGCCGGCTCGGTCCGGCTCGGCGATCTCGAACTGACCCGGCTCGGGGCGCGCGAGTTGCGCCGGGCGAGGCGGCGGATGGGCATGATCTTCCAGGAGTATGCCCTGGTCGAGCGGCTCAGCGTGATGGAGAACCTGCTCTCCGGACGGCTCGGCTATGTCGGCTTCTGGCGGAGTTGGTTCCGGCGCTTTCCGGCGACCGACATCGCGCAGGCTTTCGCCATTCTCGATCGCGTCGGCCTGAGCGAATTCGTCGACAAGCGGGCGGACGCGCTTTCCGGCGGGCAGCGCCAGCGGGTCGGTATCGCCCGGGCGCTGCTGCAGGATCCGGAGATCCTGCTGGTGGACGAGCCGACCGCGAGCCTCGATCCCAAGACCTCGCGCCAGATCATGCGGCTGATCGTGGAACTCTGCGAGGAACGGGGGCTCGCCGCCATCATCAACATCCACGACGTGGCGCTGGCCCAGCAGTTCGCCCGGCGCATCGTCGGCCTGCGCATGGGCGAGGTGGTCTATGACGGGCCGCCCGCCGATCTCACGGCCGAGGTGCTGACCACGATCTATGGCGAGGAGGACTGGTCGCGCACCATCCGCCGCGAGGACGAGGAGGAGGAGGATCCGGAAGCGGCCAGGGACGGCGCGGCGGAGGAGGCGGGCGGGCCGCCGGCCCCCGACCGCGAACGGCTGGCCGGGATGACGTGAGCATGGCAGTGGCCGGCGCAAGGCGAGGCTGGTCGCCGCCGCCCCTGATCGCCAATCCCTGGCTGCGCTGGGCGGTGGTGATCGGGGCCGCCATCTATCTCTATCTCGCGCTCAATTCCGTGCCGCTCAACTGGGCGCGCATCCTGGATGGCCTGTCGCGTGGCTGGCTGTTCGTGAAAGGCTTCCTCACGCCCGATTTCGTCAGCCGGCATGAGGAGATTTTCGAGGGCCTGCTGGAGAGCGTGGTGATGACGGTGGTCTCGACCGTGCTCGGCGTGGCGCTGGCACTGCCCGTGGCCCTGGGCGCGGCAAAGAACGTCGCACCATGGCCGGTCTATTATCTCTGCCGCTCCTTCATCGCCGCCTCGCGCACCTTCCAGGAAGTGATCATAGCCATCCTGTTCGTCGCCATGTTCGGCTTCGGACCCTTCGCCGGCATGCTCACCATCACCTTCGCCACCATCGGCTTCATGGCCAAGCTGCTGGCCGAGGATATCGAGGATATCGACCGCTCGCAGGTCGAGGCGATCCGCGCCACCGGCGCTTCCTGGGCGCAGACGGTCAATTACGCGATCCAGCCACAGGTCCTGCCACGCCTGATCGGCCTCTCGCTCTACCGGGTCGATATCAATTTCCGGGAATCGGCGGTGGTCGGCATCGTCGGCGCGGGCGGCATCGGCGCGACGCTCAACACCGCCTTCGACCGCTATGAATACTCGGTCGCCGGCGCGATCCTGCTGCTCATCATCGGCATCGTCATGGCCTGCGAGTACACATCCGGCCTCATTCGCCGGCGGGTGCAGTGATGGCGACGGGCGGAGGGGAGGGCGGGCGGACCTGGCGGCGGCGGGCGCCGAAGCGCGACCTCGCGGTCTGGTTCGGCTGGCTGCTCGGGCTGCTCGTGACGCTGGAATGTTTCCGCGTCATCGCCGACGTCACCATCTGGGAATTCGTCTGGGACGCGCCACAGCAGGCGGGCGATCTCTTCTCGCGCATGGTACCGCCGCGCTGGCCCTATATCGACCGGCTCTGGCTGCCGCTCTGGGACACCATCAACATCGCCACACTGGGCACGC
>JAHCJQ010000225.1 GCA_026126215.1 Alphaproteobacteria bacterium | reverse complement strand
GGGATCGGCACGGAAGCTCGCCCCGCCCTCCTCGATGCGCGGCGCTTCCGGAAGGCTGCCCCGGGCCAGGCGCACATGCAGATCCAGTCCCTCGAGCTTGCGCACTGGCGAGTCGTTGCGCAGCACGACGGCCTTCGGCGCCAGCACCTCTTCCAGCGCCTCCAGCAGCGGCTCGGCCAGCCGGTCCATGCCCGCGGTGTTGAGCTGCAGCACGAGCAGTTCGCCGAAGCGGTCGATGACCAGTCCGGGCAGGCCGTCCGCTTCGGCATGGACCAGGCGATGGAACGGATCGGCAAAGAGCCGCTGGCGGAGAGCCAGTGCCCGCCGCAGCCGCCCCGCGATCCAGCCGGCGTCGATGCTGGCCTGTGGGTCCGGATCGAGCAGGCGGGCGGCGATGAGGGAGTGCGGGTTGAATGTGGCACAGCCAAGCGGGCGAGCGCGGAAATCCTCCACCGCCACCAGCCCGCCGGGCGGCAGGGCGCGGGCGGCGGCATCCATCCGCAACTCGTTGGAGTAGATCCAGGGATGCCCGGACTGGACGCGCCGCTCCCGCCCCTGGATGAGGCGAATGCGCGGCCGCTCGGCGGCTAAGCTGGTGGACATGGGCGTCACCCGGGCCCGTTGCGACAAAGGATCGATGCCTGTCCGCCGAATTGGCGCTATCGTCGGCGGGCGTCCGCTTTTAGGATGGCGCCGCCGAAACACAAAGCGGTTTTCGCGTGTTCGACCTGCATCCCCGCCTCGCCGCCGACGCCCTCCCGGTGACCGAACTTCGCCTGTCCCGGCTGCTTCTGATGAACGACCGGTCCTTTCCCTGGCTCATCCTCGTGCCGCGCCGGAACGGCGTCACCGAACTGACCGATCTTGCGGCGGAGGACCAAGTTCAACTCATGGGGGAAATTTCCGATGCCTGCCGCGCGTTGCGCGAAGTAGCGCGGCCCGACAAGCTCAACATCGGGATGCTCGGCAATCTGGTGCCGCAGCTTCATGTCCATGTGGTGGGCCGGTTCCGCCAGGACCGGGCCTGGCCCGGCCCGGTCTGGGGCTCGGGTCCGGCGGTGTCCTATGAAGCGGTGTCGGCCGGCCAGTTCATCGACCGCATCCGCGCCAGCATGGGCGGGGAGCACGCGTCATGATCGACGGTGCCGAAGGCATTGGCCTTGCCGCCGCGAGCCTGACCACGATCGCCTTCCTGCCGCAGGCGCTCAAGGTCTGGCGCAGCCGTTCCGCCGCCGATATCTCGCTGACGATGTTCCTGCTGTTCCTGACGGGCGTCGGCCTCTGGATGGCCTATGGCCTGCTGATCGGCTCGTTGCCCGTCTTTCTCGGCAATCTGGTCACGTTCCTGTTCGCCCTGGCGATCCTGGTGGCGAAGCTGAAGTTCGGTTGACCCAGTCGCAAATCCGCCTGATTCGGCTGAGAAAGTTCGCATCACAGGAGGTCGCTGCCCCATGTTTCGCGCGTTCCGTCATCTCGTTCTCGCCCTTGCCCTGACCGCCATCGTCTCGCCCGCTCTCCTTGCCCAGCCGGGGCAGCCGCGCGGCGGCCGCAGCGCGAGCGGCATCGCCGAGGCCGCGTTCACGGCGGTCGAACGCAGCCTGATCCTCGATTACTATGCCCGCCACCGCGTGCAGCCCGATCGCTTGCCGCCAGGCATCGCCAAGAACCTGGCGCGCGGCAAGCCCCTGCCGCCGGGAATTGCCAAGCGTTTCCTGCCGGGCGAGCTGCAAACCAGCCTGCCGGCGCGCCACGCCCATGAACGGATCGTGGTCGGCAGCGACGTATTGCTCGTCGCCGTGGCCACCGGCATCGTCGTCGACATCATCCGG
>JAHCJQ010000224.1 GCA_026126215.1 Alphaproteobacteria bacterium | reverse complement strand
TGCCGGCCCCGGACCTTGCCCGGGCCCGGCCATCGGGCGCCGCATCGCCCGCCTGCACCAGCACGGCGACCCGGCCGGCCGCCAGGCGCTCGCGCACCTTCTCGAAGCCGGCCACGACCTGCCCGGCACGCCGCGCCAGACCGAGAAGGTCAAGCGCCCGGCGCGCCACCAGCCGCTCCACCAGATCCGCGAGATCCGGTGGCACCGTCACATCCGCCCGCGCGGCCCGGGCGAACAGCCGCTTGCGCACCGCCAGCTCCAGGCAGTCGCGGCGCGCGCTGACCCAGATGCCGCGTCCGGGCAGATCGCCCGCCAGGTCGGGCACGATCCCACCCTCGGGCCCAACCACGAAGCGGACCATCTCGCCCGGCCCCTTCGTCTCGCCGGTGGCGATGCAGCGCCGCTCCGGCATGGCCAACTCGGCGCGCGCCGCCTCCTGCCTCAGGCCTGGCTCTCGTCGGCGAACCAGTGCGCGCGCGCCGCCATGATGATGGCGTTGGCTTCCGCCTCATCCAGCTCGAAGCCGGCGAGAATCTCGAGCAGCTCGTCGGAGGCGAGATCGCCCAGATCGTCGAGCGTGCGGATGCCCTTCTGGCCAAGCTTGACCAGCATGGCCGGCGTCAGGCCCTCGATCGCCGCCACGTCGTCGGCCACGCCCAGGCCGCGGCGCTCCTCGTCCAGCTCGGCGTCGCGCTTGACCAGGTAGTCATTGGCCCGCTGATGCAGCTCGGTCGCCACTTCCTCGTCGAAGCCCTGGATCGAAGTCAGTTCCTCGAGCGGCACAAAGGCCACTTCCTCGATCGAGGCAAAGCCTTCCGTCACCAGAAGCTGCGCCACCGTCTCGTCCACGTCGAGCGCGGCCATGAACATCTGACTGCGCTCGCGGAATTCCTGCTGGCGCCGCTCGCTCTCCTCTTTCTCCGTCAGGATGTCGATGTCCCAGCCGGTGAGCTGCGAGGCGAGCCGCACGTTCTGGCCGCGCCGGCCGATGGCGAGCGAAAGCTGGTCGTCGGGCACCACCGCTTCGATGCGGTGCGCATCCTCGTCCAGCACCACCTTGGCAACCTCGGCCGGGGCCAGCGCGTTGACCACGAACGTCGCGGGATCGGCGGACCACTGGATGATGTCGATCTTCTCGCCCTGCAACTCGTTCACCACCGCCTGCACGCGCGAGCCGCGCATGCCGACGCAGGCGCCGACCGGATCGATCGAGCTGTCGTTCGACATGACGGCGATCTTGGCCCGCGAGCCGGGATCGCGCGCGACCGAGCGGATCTCGATGATACCGTCATAGACCTCCGGCACTTCCTGCGCGAACAGCTTGGCCATGAACTGCGGATGGGTGCGGGAAAGGAAGATCTGCGGTCCGCGCGGCTCCCGGCGCACGTCGTAGATGTAGGAGCGCAACCGGTCGCCCTGGCGGAAACTCTCGCGCGGGAGCTGCTCGTCGCGGCGCATCACCGCCTCGGCGCGCCCGAGATCGACGGTGACATTTCCATACTCGACGCGCTTGACCAGTCCGTTGACGATCTCGCCGATGCGGTCCTTGTACTCGTTGTAGTGCCGCTCCCGCTCCGCCTCGCGAACCTTCTGCACGATCACCTGCTTGGCGGTCTGCGCGGCGATGCGGCCAAATTCGATCGGCGGCAATGACTCCATGATGAAATCGCCGAGCTGCGCGTCCGGATTGCGCCGCAGCGCCTCCTCGATGGCGATCTGCGTCGCGTCGTTCTCGACTGCCTCGACGACTTCCATCAGCCGCGCGATGCGGATCTCGCCGGTCTTGCGGTCGATCTCGGCGCGAATGTCGTTCTCCATCCCGTACTTGGCGCGTGCCGCT
>JAHCJQ010000223.1 GCA_026126215.1 Alphaproteobacteria bacterium | reverse complement strand
TCGGCCGCTCGTCTACATGGAGGATGTCGGCCGCCACAACGCCATCGACAAGATCGCGGGCTTCATGCATCTCCAGCGCATTCCATCGCGCGGCAAGCTCTTCTACACGACCGGGCGGCTGACCTCCGAGATGGTGATCAAGACGGTGCAGATGCGCATCCCGATCCTGATCAGCCGGTCCGGCTTCACCGCCTGGGGCGTCGAGATCGCGCGCGGCGCCGGCCTCACCCTGGTCGGCCGCGCCAAGGGCCGGCGGTTCATTGCCCTTGCCGGCACCGACCGGCTGCGTTACGACGCCGATGCGGGCATGCCGGAGGAGGAAGCGGAACGCCATGCCCGCAAGGGCAGCCGCGAGGAGGGCGAATGAGTGCGCGTCCGGTCGGCGTCCTGCTGGCCGGTGGGCTGGCGCGGCGCATGGGCGGGGGCGACAAGTGCCTGCTCACCCTTGCGGGCCGGCCGCTGCTTGCCCATGTCCTGGAGCGGCTGGCGCCTCAGGTCGGAAGCATCGTCATCAATGCCAACGGCGATCCGGCGCGCTTTGCCGCCTTCGGCCGGCCGGTGGTCGCCGATCCCGTTACCGGCTTCGCCGGGCCGCTGGCGGGCGTGCTGGCCGGCATGGAATGGGCGGCGGGACATGCGCCGGATGCCGGCGATATCGTCACGGTGCCGGGCGATGGTCCCTTCCTGCCGGACGATCTCGTGGCACGCCTCGTCGCAGGCCGGGCGGGGGCGGGCGCCGATCTTGCCTGCGTCAGTTCCGGCGGCCAGCCCTATCCGGTGATCGGACTCTGGCCCGTCCGGCTGATGGCCGATCTGCGGGATGCGCTGCTCAGCGAAGGCATTCGCAAGGTCGATCGCTGGACGGCGCGCTTCCGCCTGGCCCAGGTCGAATTTCCGGCAACCCCCGTCGATCCCTTCTTCAACGCAAATACGCCCGACGAGCTGGCGGAGGCGGAACGGATCCTCGCGCGGTCCGCCTGATCAGGCGGCGCGCCGGACGATCAGCCCGCCCGCGCCGAGCACCGCGCCGCCTACGATGAGCACCAGCGCAAGCCCGAGGGCGAGGCCCGGTTCCGCCTGCCCGAAGACAATCAGCAGCAGGGTCGAGAGCAGCGGCGTGGCATAGGCCGCCGCGCCGAGCGCCCGGATATCGCCATGCTTCACGCCGTGATCCCACAGGAAGAACGCCGCGCCCACCGGCCCGAGGCCGAGCGCCACCACCGAGAGCCAGGCCAGACCCTGCGGCCAGACCGTCGCCTCGAAGGCGAGATGGCAGAGCAACGCAAGGAGCGCGGTCAGGCCACAGAAGCCGCCCACCGCATCGGTCGGCACGTGACCGAACCGGCGATTGATGACCGAATAGGCGGACCAGGTGAGGGCGCAGGCCAGCGCCGCGAAGTAGCCCGGCAGGAATTCGACTTTCAGTTCGAGCCGCCCGCCGGTCACCAGCAGCGCCGTCCCGGCCAGTCCCGCCAGCACGCCGGCTGCGTGATACCACCGCAGCCGCTCGCCGGGCAGCAGGGCGGAGAAGAGCACGATCAGCAGCGGCCAGAGATAATTGATCAGGTTGGCCTCGACCGGCGGCGCATTGCGCAGCGCGACAAAGTAGAAGAAGTGATAGCCGAACAGGCCGCCGACCCCGACCAGCCAGACCTGCGGCGGCTGGCGCAGGTGGCCGGCGATGCTTTCCCCCTTCAGCAGCCATTTGGCCAGAGCCAGCAGGAACGCCAGGGCGAAGGTCATGGCGGTGAGCTGGAAGGGCGGCACCTGCCCGGCGCCGGTGGTCAGGATGGCGAGCGTCGACCAGAGCAGGATGGCAATGGCGCCGATGGCGGTGGACAGGCGGATCGATCGGGCCGGCATCTGGGATACGGAGTGGAATATGCCCCTTGCGGGCGGGGCCGTCTCAATAGCGCGGCCGGAACGCCTCGTCCACCTCGATGCGGTAGCCATTT
>JAHCJQ010000222.1 GCA_026126215.1 Alphaproteobacteria bacterium | reverse complement strand
CCTGCATTCGTTGCACTGGTAGAGACCGGGGCGGTGGGACTTGCCCTTGAGGCGGCGAATGTTCTCCGGCTCTCGGCAATGCGGGCACACGGGGCCGTTTGGCCAGCGCACGGCCTCAAGATGGGCACGCGCCGCGTCCTCGTCGCTGTAGATCGGTTTGGAGAGTTCGGAGACAGACATGTGGTTCACCAAGCGAAAGCGGGATCGTATGGCTCAGGAAGAGGCGGCCGGCCGAGCTATGATTCGCGGTCTGCCGTCCGCCCTGCTGCTTCTTGACGAACACGAGCGGCGACGTGTTCAGCAATGTTCAGGACTGCCTCAGCAAACGTCGTCGAGGCAACGTCAGACTGAACATGATCCAAACGCGGCAAGTTCGCCGAAGAAACAATCCGCCGGTGCGAATTGAGCCACGTCTCGGCCGACTCTGCCGGGTCAGGACGGTTGGAAAGATGATGCACATAGAGGTCTGTGACCAAGTATTCCATCGCCAAGAGTCTGGCATTGAGCCGGCGATACGATGCCTCGTCCATTTCGCCCCTCCCTGTTGCCGGCGATTGTGACGGGGCCGGGTAGCTACGTCAAGTATATAATCGCGGGTTCTCCCGAGAACTCGACCGAAAAGCTGACACGATTTGGTCGCAGGGTGGCTCGTCCCTCGAATTTCGTGGTTCGGACATGTTTGCCGGCCGAAAGCACTGGCGGGCGATTCCCCGTCCCGTCCGGCAGGAGCTGTATCTTGAGGTGTTGGATCTGCTATCTCAATCCCGGCAGGCTAGGCTCTTTGGCGTGGCCATACATCGAGAAGCAATCTCGCCCAATGACCCAATCGAGTACGCGTTCGAACAACTGATCAATCGCTTCGACCGATTCCTTGGGCGACTTCACAAAAAGGGCGATACCCAACGTGGCCTCGTCATTCTCGACGAATCCTCTTACGAGACATCGCTTCAGGGGTTGGCAAAAGAGTTTGGCCGCACCGGGCACCGATGGGGCAAGTTGTACAACATTGGGGAGGTCCCTCTATTCGTAAATTCCCGCGCGACGCGAATGATCCAGATCGCGGACATGATCGCTTATGCCCTGCGGCGTTACTACGAGAACGGTGAAGCGCGATACCTCGACCGGATTGCACATCTCTTCGATGGCGAAGGCGGCGCGCGTCATGGCCTGGTGCATTTCAGGCCAACCGGGACGCCCTGTAACTGTCGTGCCTGCCGGTGATTGCCGAAAGGCCAATAATTATTGCAGCCGGCCGCGGCTGTCGTTCATGCAGAAATGCAGGCTGGTCCTGGATCCGGCGATGCGCAGCAGGCGCGACTCGCCGACCGTCCGACCGAAGCGATAGCGGATGGTCTCGCCGCCTTCCGTATCGTTCCAGGTGATCTCGACGCGCGAGGATCCATGCGTCTTGTCGCAGCACTCGTCCGAGGTGCATTCCCCGCGCGCGGCATCGGCGGTCGCCTGGCTGCGGAAGCATTGATGCAGGGCTCGCGGCACTTCGGCGCGCACCGCTCCCACGTCGAGGATGCGCACCCGGGCGTAATCCTCGTCGATCGCAACCAGCCGCACCTTGGCGAAACGCTCTGCCAGCAGCGCGGTCAGCCGCGCATGATCCTCCTCGCGCCGTATCAGCTCGGCCAGTTCCCGGCCGGTCATGGCGAAGGTCACGAGATAGCCGCGACGCGGACTGCCGGTAAAGAGGTTGGCGGCGAAGCGCTGGCCATAGCCGATCTCGTTGCTGCCGCAGGCGGCGAAACCCTGCGCCTCGCAGCCCGGGCAGTGCTCGCCCAGCGTCTGCAGCACACGCCATCCTTCGGCCGGCAAGGGGAGGGACTGCGCCTGAGCGGTGCATGACCAGGCGGCAAGCAGACCTAGGAGGAGCGTGGGCCCTGCGACCGCTCTCATGCCGCATAGCTAGACGACGATTCCCTTGGGCGTAAAGCGGCTTTTCGCGCATGCTGA
>JAHCJQ010000221.1 GCA_026126215.1 Alphaproteobacteria bacterium | reverse complement strand
AGCAGCCTTCATCTCCGGCGTCACGCTCAGGGTGGATGGCGCGGTGCCGAATACGAAGCCGAGCGTGCCGCTGCCCCGTCGCAAGCCCGGCCCGGTCTTCGACGGGTTTCACCTGTCCCGCCCGCCGAAGGTCCTGAGCGAGGATTGAAGCCAAGCGCCCCGCGCGCCAGGAGTGCCATGCCTGCCATCGAAAGCCGCATCGATCCGCGTTCGGAGGAGTTCAGCAGGAATCGCGCCGAGATGCTGGCGCTGATCGAAGAGTTCCGCGCCCTCGAGGCGCGGGTGCGCGATGCCTCGAATGCCAAGGCGGCAACCTTCCGGAAGCGCGGCCAGCTCCTGCCGCGCGAGCGGCTTTCGCTGCTGCTCGATCCCGGCGCGCCCTGGCTCGAACTCTCGACCTTGGCCGGCTACCGGATGCACGACGATGACGGGGCGGACGGAATCCAGGGTGGCGGCGGCATCGTCGGCATCGGCGTGGTCTCCGGCGTGCGCTGCATGGTGACGGCCAACGACAGCGCCATCAAGGGCGGCACCACGGCGCCCATGGGCCTGAAGAAGAGCCTGCGCGCCCAGCAGATCGCGCTCGAGAACCGCCTCCCCATGGTGCGCCTCGTCGAATCGGGTGGCGCCAACCTGCTTTACCAGGCAGAGATCTTCGTCGAAGGCGGCCGCGGCTTCGCCAACCAGGCGCGCATGTCGGCGGCCGGTATCCCGCAGGTCACGGTGGTGCATGGTTCCTCCACCGCCGGCGGTGCCTATCTGCCCGGCCTTTCCGACTATGTCGTGATGGTCAAGGGCAAGGCCAAGGTGTTCCTCGCCGGCCCGCCGCTGCTCCGCGCGGCCACCGGCGAGATCGCCACCGACGAGGAACTGGGCGGGGCGGAAATGCACGCCACTATTTCCGGCGTCGCCGAGTATCTCGCCGAGGACGATGCCGATGGCATCCGTCTGGCGCGCGAGATCATGGCAAAGCTGCCCTGGAACGAGCAGCTTCCCTTCCGGCCGTCGCGGGATTTCGCCGAGCCGCTCTATGACCCCTCGGAACTGGCGGGCGTGGTGCCGGTCGACTACCGCCGGCCCTACGATGTGCGCGAGGTGATCGCCCGGCTGGTGGACGGTTCCGATTTCCTCGATTTCAAGAGCCTCTACGGCATCCACACAGTCTGCGGCCACGCCGCCATCGCCGGTCATGCCTGCGGCATCGTCGGCAATAACGGCCCGATAGATGCCGATGGCGCCACCAAGGCGGCGCAGTTCATCCAGCTCTGCTGCCAGTCGAACACGCCGATCATTTATCTGCAGAACACCACCGGCTACCTGGTCGGCCGCGAGATGGAACAGGCCGGCATCGTCAAGCACGGATCGAAGATGATCCAGGCTGTGGCCAACGCCACCGTACCGCAGATCACGCTGCATATCGGCGCCTCCTTCGGTGCCGGCAACTACGGCATGTGCGGACGGGCCTACGATCCGCGCTTCATCTTCGCCTGGCCGAACAACCGCATCGCGGTCATGGGCGGCGAGCAGGCGGCGAAGGTCATGTCGATCGTCACCGGGGAGAAGCTCAGGCGCGGCGGCCAGCAGGCCGATCCCGCCATGCTGAAGGCGATGGAGGAGAAAATCGTGCGACGGATGGAGGTGGAAAGCTCCGCCCTCTTCGCCACCGCCCGGCTCTGGGATGACGGGCTGATCGATCCGCGCGACAGCCGCAAGGTTCTGGCCTGGTGCCTGTCGATCTGCCGCGAGGCGGAGATCAGGCCGCTCAGGCCCAATACCTTCGGCGTCGCGCGCATGTAGGACCGCTTGCGACAGATGGAAAGGATACGGCGATGAAGTTCACCCCCGAGCATGAGGAACTGCGGCGATCCTTGTCGCGGTTCATCGAGACGGAGATCAACCCGCATGTCGATGCATGGGAGGAGGCTGGGATATTCCCGGCGCACGAGCTGTTCGGGAAGATGGGGAAGGCTGGA
>JAHCJQ010000220.1 GCA_026126215.1 Alphaproteobacteria bacterium | reverse complement strand
ACGCGCACGAAATCGACCCGCGCCCGGAAATCGAAGCTGCCGATGATGGGCGAGCCGGAGAGGATCAGGACCGAGACGTCCTTGTCGTTCTCGACGAGCGAATGCGCGATGGCCCGGCAGCGGCGCAGATGGCCGAGCCCCATCGTGTCATGGCTGTATATGAGAACCCGCGACCCCGACCGGATGTTGTTCATGCAGAGCGGCTTTCTGCCCTAGCCCCCTTTTGCCGGGATATTGGCACAGGGAGCGAAGGCCTGCCAAGGAAGGTTTGATGATGCCTTTCCGGGGTAGCGTCGAGCCGCGAATATCCCCGCATGGCGTGCGCGGACAGCTCTGGGGCACGTTTTGTTCATGCAGGATTTCCGCCGATTTGTCCGCTTTTCCGTGTTCCGCATATCAAGCAATTGTGTTGGCGCGGCACAGCGTGCCTGTCGATTTCAGCGCCCGGCTCGGGCAACCTCGGGGCCGGGTCCCGGGACGGCAGGCCCACGCGTTAGCCCGATGGCAACGGTTCCCGGCTTCACTCGGGTCTGTATAATCCCCCGGCTTGCCCGAGGGGGGCCAGGTCGAAAATCAGAATGCGGAAGGCTGACGGCGGCGGCATGGAGAAGAGTATCTACACCTTCATCATCAAGTACAGCCTCAGGCAGCAGATCATCCTGACGGTCCTGTCCTTCGCGTCCTTCGTTCCCTACTATTATTACCTGACGATGCCCAAGACCATCGTCAACCAGGGCATCAGCGGCAAGGACATCACCTTTCCCTACAACCTGCTTGGGCAGGAACTCTCGCAGACCACCTACCTGCTGATGCTGACCGCGGCCTTTCTCGGCCTCGTGATCGTGCAGCAATGCTTCAAGTATTCGATCAACGTCTACCAGGGGATTTCCGGCGAGCGCATGCTGCGCCGGCTGCGCTACGAGCTTTACGCGCACGTGCTGCGCTTTCCGCTGCCGACCTTCCGCAAGCTGAGCCAGGGCGAGATCATCCCGATGATCGTCGCCGAGACGGAATCGCTCGGCGGTTTCATCGCCGAGAGCTTCTCGACGCCGCTCTTCCAGGGCGGGCTGTTCCTCGTCTCGCTCGGCTTCCTGTTTGTGCAGAACTGGGCCATCGCGCTGGCCGCCCTCGCGCTCTATCCCTTCCAGCTCTACATCATCCCGAAGATGCAGCGGAAGGTGAACCTGCTCGGCAAGGAGCGGGTCAAGGCGGCCAGGCGCCTCTCGGACCGCATCGGCGAGAGCATCCAGGGCGTGCAGGAGGTCCATGCCCACAACACCGCCCGGCGGCTGCTTTCGGAATTCTCGCAGCGTCTCGGCGACATCTACTGGACGCGCTTCGAGATCTTCCAGCGCAAGTTCATGATCAAGTTCCTGAACAACTTCCTCCAGCAGGCGGGACCCTTTCTTTTCTACTCGATCGGCGGCTATCTCGCGATCCGCCAGCAGCTCGATGTCGGCACCATCGTTGCCGCCGTGGCCGCGCACAAGGAGATGGGCGCGCCGCTCAAGGAACTGCTCAACCACTACCAGCAGCGCGAGGATGCGCGCATCAAGTACGAACAGGTGATCGCGCAGTTCGATCCGGATGGCATGCGCGACCCGCAACTCCAGCTCGCCGAGCCGGAAAAGATCGAGCCGCTCGCCGGCGAACTGCAGGTCTCCCAGCTCAATCTTGCCGACGAGGCGGGCAACGCGCTGATCGAGAATGTCTCGTTCCAGGTGCCGCTCGCGAGCCACGTGGCGGTGGTCGGCAATGCCGGATCGGGCCGGGAGGATCTGGCCATGCTGCTGGCGCGGCTGCTGTTTCCCAGCAAGGGCAAGATCGCGATCGGCGGCAACGATCTCGCCCAGCTTCCCGAGGCGGTCACCGGCCGGCGCATCGCCTATGTCGGCGCCAGTCCCTACATCTTCAACGCCTCGATCGAAAGCAATCTTTTCTACGGCCTGCGCCACCTGCCGCTGCTGCCACGGCAGTATCAGGGCGAA